>NZ_CAPG01000012.1:0-79838 GCF_000321185.1 Bacillus sp. AP8 | reverse complement strand
TATCCTTTTTGATATAAGGTTCTTTTAATACCTAACGCTTTATCATAATCCTATTCTTTGTTTTCAATAGGAATTCTAATCACTGTCTTTAAATTCTCTGGTTTAGCTCTCCTAGGATCAGATAAATAAATTTCATGATGATTTCGAATCGTTCCATCCGCTAACTTTCTTGAAATCGCATTTTTATAATGATTATCTACTATAAATCTTTCTAATTGAGCAATCGTTTCTGGTTCATTGTCATAAGGTCCTACGTGCATCATTTGTACACATACACCCTCTGAGAACGATTTAAAATAGGCTTTTGAAACATCTAATTCTGGCTTTTTTCTTTTGACTTCTTCAATAGCCCAATTAAAAACCTCTTCTGTAACAAATTCCGGTTGACGAATCATAGAGGTCCAACAAAAACGATCCTTCATAGAAAAATCTAATTCTTGCTGATCTTCAAACCACCATAGCCCCTCAAGAGGAGGTACTGTATATTCAAAATAGCCAATAGGCGGCTTGCCACTCATTTTACTCATTTTAATGGTGTAAGATAGAGCATATAGCAATTCGATTGCCTATTTATATGAGCCATATTCCTCATTTGGGTTTCCCCTACCGTCTACCATAATAAAATTCATTTCTGGTACATCTATAATAGTAGGCTTTTTGGGAGGCATATATAAGTCTTTGTATTCTTTTTTATAGTCTACCCTACACTTCGTCATGATGTTCACCTCATAAAAACTAATAATATTATTAATTTCTATACCCTATTGTTACTCTGATAAACAGTAACTGTATCATTTGATAGAACGCTCTTATTTTCTATTTAAGGTCTTCCTATTCTAAAATACCTTCATAAGACTGTTCACTTAATTTTTTAACCATTTCTAAATGCTCATTTATATTTTTCGAATTAACGACTTGTCCAAAATCAGAATGATCTTTTAATGGCACTCCACTTATTGATTTGGCAATTAATGTCCCCACCTTAGGATAGAAATGATGGCCATCAAAATAATTAGAAATGTCGTTCGTTACACTATTTGGATACATGTAGTTATGTACCTCTCCAAAAACAGAAACGACATCTTTAAGCCATTTATTATAATCATCTAAGCGATCCATCTCTACTAATGCTTCAAATAAAGGAGTTGAAATCGGCGTAGTAAAAATAATAAATTTAGTATTTGGATTATTATCCACTAACGCCTGTAAATAGTTTGGATACTCTTTATTATATTGATAGGTCTTTCCATAAAAAACTTCTTTAAATTTATCAATCTTAGTAGAAGTTTCTCGTTTAATTGTTTCTATATCATCTACTTTAGCAACTGCAACATTTTCACGATTATAATTTCTCATATATATCGGCGTATCTTTGTATGAGATTTTAAAATTATCAATCGCATATTGTAGAGTATCCCATGAGAAAAAGCTTTTTACTCGAAATAAAGGATCACTAATTTGTTGCTCATAGCCTGCTAAAGAACCTGCCACGTTACTTTGGTCAACACTTGATTTAAAGAAATCTAAACCAATAATAATCGTGTCAAATTCCTTGCCTCTTTTCTTTTTAGCAAAATCAATAAAAGCATTGTATTCTCGGACTGACATATTACTAACTGCAAAATTATAAACATTCATACCTTCAAAATCGTGCTGATTGATATAAGTAGAACGACTACTTCCTAACAATAACGTATCATAATCAAAAGGTTGAAACTTTATATGGTTCATTTTTTGTTGTCTTTCATTCATTGCTACCTGAACATCATTATAATCGTTAGATGAACTAAATAACCATAAAGGATCGATATAATATATGAATGAACCTATTGCAATAGTAATAGCAGTTACAACAGATATAACAGTAATACTAAAAGTTTTATAATTCATGTATTCTCACCTTAGAAATTAAAGTATAAAAATTCTGTAACATGTTGAAATTTAAAAAATGTATAAATGAATAATACACAACAGAACATTGCTGTAACAAAATTAGGCTTAAATCGTTGTCCTAACTCTAATGAATTTTTTGCAAAGAAGGCAATGGCAAATGTAATAATCATTAATACAACAAGATATATGAAATTATCAGCTAAACTAAATGCATAAACTGGTAAGCCAAAGCTTGTATTAAATAAATCCTGGACTTGTTGCGGAATCATGAATCCATTTAGTCCTAGCATACCTTTATAGACGTTTACAGCCACATCAAGTGAAGGTGCTCTAAATAATACCCAAGCTGCATTCACAAATTGGAATGTGATAAACCATGCCAACCATTTTGGCAATTTAAAACCAGCTCTTGACCAAAAACGATTTATGACACTTGCAACACCATGCGCAATTCCCCATAAAACAAAGGTCCAACCAGCTCCATGCCAAAAACCACTAACAAAAAAGATAATTAATATATTAATATACGTTCGTACTGCTCCTTTACGATTTCCACCTAAAGGAATATAAATGTATTTCGTCAAAAATGCCGATAAAGTAATATGCCATCTTCGCCAAAAATCTTGAATACTTAATGCTTTATATGGAGAGTTAAAGTTTCTTGGCAATTTAATATTAAACAACAGCGCCAATCCAATCGCCATATCTGAATAACCGCTAAAATCAAAATATAGCTGAATCGTGTAAGATAACGATGTAATCCATGCATCAATAAAGGTAAGGGATTCTGAAACTCTATATCCACTACTAGCAAAAACAGCAAAATAATCGGCTATAGCAACCTTTTTAAACATACCGATTGAGAAAATAAATAAACCAAGTGCTATATTTTTATAGTTTAATTTACTAATAACGCTATTTTTAAATTGATCCATTACATCATCATGATGAACGATTGGGCCTGCAATTAATTGAGGGAAGAACGTTACAAACAATGCATAATCAAAAAATGTATAATTTTTTGTTTCTAAACGATATGAATCTACTAAATAAGCAATCTGTTGAAATGTATAAAAACTAATAGCTAAAGGTAATAACAAATGTAACAATGAAATATTCGTAGAAAAAACAGCATTAATGTTAGTCACTACAAAGTCAAAATATTTATAGAAACCTAGTAAACCAACATTAAATAAAATTCCTAAAGTTAAAACTGTTTTCCTAAATGAATTCCGTTCATTCACAATGTACCTTGATAGTACAAAGTTGATTACTAGTGATAAAAGGATAATATACAAATAATTTGGATTCCAATAAGCATAGAAAAACAAAGAGGCTAAGACAAGAAATAATTTAGCGACAGTAAAATTAAATTTATTAATAATAAAATAAAGAATAAAGGTGATTGGTAGAAATAAAAAGATGAATTCAAATGTGTTAAAAATCAAATTAAACTTACTCCTTTACTAAAGTTCAAGTGCGATTCTACTTTTAGGCATTTAATAATAATACAACATTTTCCCTATTTTTACAATCCACTCTCTAATCCTACAAGTTCTCCAAAATACAGCTAAAAGCTCATAAAATTCGACAACATCAGCCATATGTATTTGACTATCGCTTTCATTATTCAATGAAAAAAAGGAGTATATCTAAAAATGGTTTAGATATACTCCTTTTTTAAAAAAATTTAATATTATAGAAATGGCTTACATTAGTTTTCTAGTATTTTTACATTTCCATTTAGTTTCTTATTATTTGCCGGTGACAATGATTTCTCAATTTTCCCCATAATTAAATCAGCCATTACAGCCATTACAGCAGTCGGAATCGCTCCAGCCAATATAATGGCACCACCATCAGTAACATTAGTACCACGAATGATAATGTCCCCTAAACCGCCACCACCAATAAAGGAACCAATAGTTGCCACACCAATAGCTATTACTAAGGCATTACGGATTCCGGCCATGATCACTGAAATAGACAGTGGTAATTGAACCATGTATAGTAATTGAAATCTTGTCATTCCCATTGCCGTACCTGAATCTAAAATGGATTTATCTACTCCTTTTATACCGATATATGTATTCTTAATAATGGGCAATAAAGAATAAAGAAACAAACTCATAATAACAGTATTTGCTCCTAGCCCCATCACTAGCATTAATACAGCCAACATGGCTAAAGCGGGTATCGTTTGAATAATGTTTGTAAACGACAACACCCAATTACTCAATTTTTTATATCTAGCAATCAGTATTCCTACTGGAATTCCGACGAGTGCAGCAAAAAGCACACCATAAATCGACATCAATAAATGCCTAATAAATTGTCCAAATACATATTCGGAATTTTGAATATAGTAAACAAACAATTCTTTTATTGTATCCATATTAAATCCCCATTTCTAATTGTTCATTCAAAATAATGATGTTTCTCCAAAAATTCTTTCGCTACGGTAGCTGGCTCTTTTTTCTTAACATCCGCTTGATAATTTAATTCCGTTATCATCTCATTATCTATTTTTCCAACTAACGATTGTAGAATATCATCTAATTCTGGATGCTTCTTCAATACATCTTCACGAATTACTGGTGAACAATCGTATGGTGGGAAAAATTGTTTATCGTCTTTCAAAGTTTTTAAATTAAATGCTTTTAATCGTCCATCCGTACTATACGCCAATACCACATCCATTTTTCCATTTTTAACCGCTTGATAAACGAGACCTAATTGCATAGGGAAGGCTTTTTCAAATTCAAATCCATAGTCCTGCACAAACCCAGGATAACCATCACCCTTACGATTCAACCAAGAATTATCTACTCCTAATTTTAATTGGTTAGAAATATTTTCTAAGTCAGAGACTGTTTTCAAATTTTCTTTTTTTGCTAATTCTTGTGTAACCGTTAACGCATATGTATTGGCAAAACCATAAGAATCATACCATTTCTGCTGAAAACGTTCTTTAAATTCTTTTTGTACGATTGCAAGAGCTTTATCTGGATCTTTAACAGGTTCCATGCCAAGAGCACCCGCTAGATCTGTTCCTGTATACCTTGCAGCTGTTATATCAACCTGTCCATCTGTTAAAGCTTGATGCTGAACGACAGAAGATCCTAAGTTTTCCACTAATTCCACGTGCAAATCTGTATTTTTTTCTATCATTAATTTAATAATATTCCCTAATATAGCCGTTTCAGTTGTCGTGACAGTCGCTACTTTAATCGTGTCATCACTCCCCCCTCCAAGTCCTGGTAATGAACAGCCTGATACGATTACAATTGATCCAATCATAAAAATCCATTTCTTCATTTTACTAATCATAGTCCATTCTCTCCTCGTCTTACGCCATTTCCCTTTGTTTCCTAATCCCTTTTGGTGTAACTTTATTTTCAAAGCGAGTAAGAATTAAATCTAATGCGAGGGCTAGAATCGTAACCGGTATAGCCCCACCGAGTACCAAATCTGTTCTAAATAAATTTAAACCATCAAAGATAAAATCTCCGAGGCCACCACCACCGATAAAAGAAGCTAGCGTAGCCCATCCAATTAAATACACGCCAGAAACTCGAATACCCGCCATAATAACAGGAATGGATAGAGGTAATTGCACATGAAAAACTCGTTCTCTTTGGTTCATTCCCATTCCTCGTGCTGCTTCTAATAAATCTTTATTAACACCTTTTACTCCGATATATGTATTTCGTAAAATAGGTAAGACAGAATAGCAAAATAGCGCGACAATTGCTGGAAATTTCCCGATACCTAGTAATGGTATAAAAAACGCCAGAATAGCTAAACTCGGAAAAGTTTGGACAATACTAGCTATTCCAATAATAACTCCAGCTATCTTATCTTTGTTAGCTAGCCAAACCCCTAATGGAACCGCAACAAGTATTCCTAGAAGCAAAGCAGCAAAGGAAATAAATAAATGCTCACCAGATTTAACGATAAGTTGTGAACCATATACTGAAAAAAAATCTACAATAGTATCCATATCATCTCCCCCCTACTCTATGATGCTTTCTTGGAGTTCTTCATTACCCCAAATAGACTCATAGATGGCATCAACTAGATTCGTTTTTGTTAAAATGCCTATAAGATGATTTTCACTATCGACAACTGGTAAATACTTTAGATTATGTATAGATATTTCGCGAGTAGCATCGCGTAATAGTGTATCCTCGTAAGCTAAATGAATATTGGTTTCCATTACTTCAAACACTACTTTTTCCATATTGCGTTCACGCTCTATCAATTCAACATTTAAATAACCTACTAAACTATTCTTACTATCAATCACTAATAATGAATCGACTCTACGCTTTCTCATTAATCTAATCGCATCTGATAGTAGTGCATTTTTTTGGATAGTAACAGGATCATGTAACATAATTTGTCCAACTGTTTGGATATTTTGTCTTGCTTGAGTTAAACGTTCCTTTCCAATAAAGTCTTCAACAAATTCATTTGCTGGATTCAATAATATTTCATTTGGAGTGCCTTGTTGTACAATTTGTCCATTTCGCAAGATGAAAATTCGGTCTGCTAATTTTAGTGCTTCATCAATATCATGGGTAACAAAAATAATGGTCTTACCTAACTTCCTTTGTAAATGTTTAAATTCTTGTTGTAATGAATCCCTCGTAATAGGGTCTAGTGCTCCAAAGGGCTCATCCATTAGAATTAATGGTGGTTCCACTGCTAAAGCTCTAAGAACTCCTATACGCTGCTGTTGTCCACCACTTAACTCAAATGGGTAACGATTAAGATATTCAGGTGGCATATTGACTAACTGTAATAATTCTTCAGCTCGAGCACTTCTTTCAGTTTCGGGCCACTTTAATAGCTTTGGAACTAAAGCTATATTTTCACGAATAGTCATATGAGGGAAAAGACCAATTTGTTGAATGACATAGCCAATCGAACGTCTCAATTCAACAACATCTTTTTTCATAACATCTTGTCCATTTATTAATATCTTTCCTTCTGTCGGCTTAATTAATCGATTTATCATTTTCATCGTTGTTGTTTTACCACAGCCACTTGGTCCAATAAAAACAATGAATTCCCCTTTTTTAATATCAAAACTAATATGATCGACCGCTCTCTTTCCGCCGCCGTATACTTTTGAAACATTTTCAAATTTCAGCATCCCTTTTCCTCCTATAAAAAAATGATCAATCGATTTTACAAATGTTCTTTACATCAGTATTTACATTTGAAATTCGAAGGCTAATGATTCCACTTATACCCTATTCAAATTTTCCCAAACAGATATTCTTGAATATTTTTCAGTTATTGCCTTAAAATAGCAAAAAATCATTCTAAAAGCTTATACAATTACCTTTTTTTACAAAATAAAAAAAAGGCTGCTCCATTTGCTGAGCAGCCATTCTCATTTAATCTTGATATTTTGGTAAATCTTCAATTATATCTTCATTACGATCTATTAATATCCAACTACAGTTATTCTTCAGTGCATACTGATAAACATCACAGAATTCTAAAGGTATCGAAGTACTACTTTTAATTCTCTCACTAAATACTTTATCATCCACTGGAATAAACCAACCATCTTGCGCCTTTTTGTATACGCTTACGTCTTTCTCCCCTTTATCTGATAATGGTATTTGATTATTTAGCCATTTATATGATTCTATCGTTAGATGTACACTTGAAATCGTTAAGATACTACTAATCATGATGAGCTCCTCCATTAGTTACGAAATTCTTCTAAAGAACCTCCTGCAAATCTAATTCAATAAGCTGTTCACTATATATTTAGCATTCGTATAACATTTTCAAAGTTATTTCATTTTTCTTTTTTTCATATTTTTCAATATATAACCACCAATAAATCTTCTTGGTTCATATGAGATTACAAATGCATTTGGTTCATACTCTTCTATTATTTTAATTAAATCTGCTTCTAAATTTCTTTTTGTTAGTATTTCTAATTTATATCGAACACTTGTCATTCCTTCACCCTTAAAGACAGTCACACCATAACCAGCCTGCCGAAGGTCTTGAATCAGTTCTTCATTTTTTTGAGGTAGATTCACATTGAAAGTCGTATAGCCAATGGCTAATTTTTGTTCAATCTTTGTACCTATTAAAATACCCATTCCAAATCCAAGTGCATACACAAGCAACCCCGCAAAGCTTTGGTTACCATTAAAAACAATTGAAAGTCCAAATACGTATATTAAAGCTTCCATAAAACCTAATATTGATGCTGGAATGGTCAGATTTTTCACTAAAAATATCGTACGCAACGTAAAACAAGGTACATAAATAAGTTGTAATAAAAGAATCAAAATAATATCTTTCAAGTTCAGTACCTCCATCCATTTACAAAGATGAATTTTCAAAATAATTATCACATCTACTATAGCTCTTAAATGTTATATTCTCAAATATTACCCTAATAAAAATAATAAAAACTTTTTTAATGTAAAGCTGTTTTCAATATCACAGTGTTAAAAGAATCCATTCTGTTCACTTACTGCCGCCGAATGCCAAGCTTCCTTGCTCGTTCCCCATTTTGCGGCCTTGTCACTCTCAATTCTTCCGAATGAGTCTCATGGAACCACTCAATCAATTCTTGCTAAAAATCAGGATTAATGTATTACAAAAGCAAACTACAATACTGACATTTGTTATTTTCGATTTACCAAGCATTCCCCTACTTATAACTACTTCGTCATAAAAATATAAAAGGCATCATAAAAACTATCAATCAGCTTTTGTGATGCCTTCTAAATTTATAAATTATCATTCTATCCATATTCAATCAATTACGAATATGATAAAACTTCACTAACTCTCTTTCTATTTGACTGTTTTGATAAAGAATTCTTTCTTTTTCTCTAACGTTCATCACTATTATCATTCCTCTTTTATGGAAAGCATATGTATCCATAATTAAGGTAGGATAGCGAAAGATCTTACAGGAAAACCAGATGCTTTTTCAGGCTTTGGAACAATATTCACAATAACAGCACCTTTTGGTGGTAATTGATCCAAATTCTTTAATAATTCAATTTGATATGTATCTTGATCAAGTACATAATACTCGGCTAATAGTACTCCATTTTTTTGAAAATCAACACTTGCATCTGTATCAAATGTTTCATGTCCAATAGCTTTAATCTGTCTCTCTTCGAATAAAAACTTTAATGCTTCAACTGACCAACCAGGAGCATGATTATTCCCTTCTTCATCCTTATTATTAAAAGCTTTTTCATCTGGCCAACGCTTACTCCAATCTGTTCGTAAGGCGACAAAACTTCCGTCACTAATTCTTCCATTGACTTCTTCGAATTGAAGAATATCTTCAACCGTTAAAACATAGTCGTTATTCTCAGCTGCCTCTTTTGATTTATCAATAACAATTAAAGGTAGGATCAATTCCTTTAAATCAATTTCATCTAGGAATCTTTGCCCGCGAACAAAATGAATTGGGGCATCGATGTGTGTGCCATATTGTCCTGCAAACTTAAAACTTTGTGCCAAAAATCCATCGTCATGAGTAAATAATGTTTGAAACTGTGCAGCATCGAATGCCGAAAAATGTGGAGATTCTGGTCCGAAGGTATGCGTTAAATCGACCCATTTCTTTTCTTTTAGTAGTTGGATTGCTTGTAATACTTCATTTGACATATTAATCACCTCAAAATATTGTAATTTAACTTCATCGAGTTCATAAAAACAATCTCGATAACGTCAATATAAAAAACCTCTTCCATTGTTAAGAAGAGGTTTTGGCATCAGAGTTATCGACTCTTCTTATCTTCAAGCATAGTTGCTTCTGGAATTAGCACAGTACTTAAAAAGTCTGTTGCTGAGGATTCAAAGGGCCAGTCCCTCCTCCTCTCTTGATAAGAAAGTTACTTATTCAATATATTTCGATTTTCTTCCTTCAAAAATGATAGGATTTGATACTACTGTACAAGCGATTTTTTTAAAAGTCAATATTTTTTGATAATTCAGATTAAAATATTTTGTAATGCAACCTTAAAATAATATTCCACATTAATGTTAATCATTATTTCTTCCCATCATTTTTTCTATTTATCAAATCTGATTAATATATCTTTAATATCATTTGCCTCTTTTATAAAATAGATGATAGAAGCAAGTAAAATGATTAGCCATAGTCTTTGAATAAACTGATCTTGCCAAACACCTATTAAATATAAAATAGCAGGTAAAGTTAATGTAACCCATGATTGTACGAACGCGACTTTACTTACATATTGTTCTACTGGTTTTTTTAAAATATTTAATACGTAAAACAAGTACCAAAGAAATGCCTACATAAACCACGTTAAACTATTCACATAATCATGAAAATGATAAACTGAAATAATGGCATACATGATAGCTATAATGGAAACCCATAGCGAAAACCAACCTAAACCACTTCCATCCATTCCCTTATAAAAAGTAAAGCTCACATAAAGAAACGTCAATCCAAACAAGAACGTAGCTGCATATCCATATATCGTCCAATTACTTTGATCAGAAATAATGATTAAATAAAAGGGAATGATCACTTGTAATATTCCTACAAATAAATTAAAAATAGCTACACTTTTAGTGTCTGCTTTTCCTGAAAGCATAAAACTATTTAGAAACAACGTAGCTCCAGAGAGTAATATACCTACATAAGCCATAATCCAAGCCTTCCTTCATATGTTCCAATCTATTTATACATGAATGTTTCTCGATTTTTTACTCGTCCGAAGAGTGTTAATTTGGTCAAGAATGCCATCGATATCTTGACACATTCACTAAATTCAAATGAGTATCAATCAAAAGTTAAACAGGCTTTTTTATATAACTAACCCAACAACAATTCCTGATAATAAACTTACCAAAGTTGCACCGTATAAGAGTTTTAATCCAAAGCGAGCTACAACATTCCCTTGTTTTTCATTCAACCCTTTAACCGCCCCTGCAATAATACCAATTGAAGAAAAATTCGCGAATGAAACTAGAAAAACAGAAATAATTCCTAATGATCGATTACTAAAACTAGCTGCAATTTCACCTAAACTTATCATTGCAACAAATTCATTTGTAACAAGTTTAGTTGCCATAATACCACCAGCAGCTACTGCTTCAGACCATGGAATTCCCATTAAAAAGGCAATTGGTGCAAAGATATATCCTAGAATATCTTGGAATGATATCCCTATTGCCATATCAAAAATAGCATTAATAAAAGTCATTAAGGCGACAAAACCAATTAACATCGCTCCAACAATAACAGCCACTTTGAAGCCATCCATTATATATTCTCCTAGCATTTGAAAAAAAGACTGCTTCTCTTCCTCAATAACCAAAAGATCTTCCTCAGGATTCACTTTATATGGATTAATAACAGAAGCGATGATAAAACCTCCAAAAAGGTTCAATACAATAGCCGTAACAACATATTTGGGATCAATCATTGTCATATAGGCACCAACAATCGACATAGATACAGTCGACATTGCTGAAGCACATAATGTATACAAACGTTGAGGAGTTAATTTGTCTAATTGTTTCTTAACAGTAATAAAAACTTCAGATTGTCCTACCATCGCTGAAGCAACGGCATTATAAGATTCTAGTTTTCCCATACCGTTCACCTTGCTCAAAACCCATCCAACCCACTTCATGATAAAAGGAAGAATCTTGAAATATTGTAGAATTCCAATTAAAACTGAAATAAATACAATTGGAAGTAAAACATCAAGGAAAAAAGGAGATTCTCCATTGTTTGCCATCCCGCCAAATACAAACGCTATTCCAGCTTTGGCATACTCTAATAAATGATCAAAGATTGTTGCAATACCTTTAATAACAACAAAACCAAAGCGAGTATTTAAAAGTAACATGGCTAATAAAAGCTGAACTACAAGCATAATAACAATATACTTATACTTAATTTCCTTTTTGTTTTTGCTTACGATTAAAGCAAGTCCAAATACAACAGCCAATCCAATGATTGAAATAAGATATCTCATAATAACCTCCAATATTCATGTTGTAACCTCTCAAAGACTTTTTAAAATTCATCAATAAAGGTATTTTTTCTCTAAAGTGTGCTTTTATTCTTAATATGGGGTTATTCATCTTTTCTGTTGACAATTTTCTTTAAAAGATGGTTTATAAAATGAGTTCTATGGATGATTATAGATTTAGGGGTACTAATCCTTTGGAATGTACTAAGTTCAAGGAGGCTTATGGACACTCCTCGCAAAGTGGCGATCATCTTGGAACAGAAACCTATGCTCATCTTGTAATTCTCATAAAAAAGATGTTATCGAAAAACTTTTCTTTTCGATAACATCTTTTTTTATGTCTATTATGATAATGTTTTCAAAAGTTGCTTCATCTCAATAAGTTGCTTCTGTTGAGATATCGTGATATTTTCTGCAATTGCTTTTAATTCCGCATTTTTCGTGTATTTTAAAATATTGCGTGCCATCATTATTGCACCTTCATGATGAGGAATCATTTCTTCCAAAAAATCCTTATCAATATTTCCTGTTGGTAAAGCTTTTTCCATAGAATGAATCATTTTTACATAAGCTTTTTTATATCCTTGTAAGTACTTTGCTTCTTTTTTCTTATCCACTATTGGTTTGCTTTTCAGTTGGTTTAAAAGCATTTTCATTTCTCTGATTCCCTTAATCTGTTCTTTAATGATATTACCAGCTATTTGTTTTACTTGTTCATTACTCCCATACTTCAATATATTCTTCGACATTAAAACGGCTGCCTCATGATGAGGGATCATTTCATATAAGAAATCAAGTGTAGCGTCCCCTGTAGTAGGAGCACTTTCCATTCCTTTCTTCATATTTTGTAATATCGTTTTATATTGAGTGTAATAGGCTTCTTCCTTAGCATCAAGAGCTGAGTATGTTGGAGAACCATAAAGACACAATATAAATGCCATAATCATTATGCTCATATTACGAATCCTTTTCATCACATTACTCCTTACGTTTTTTGGTTTATTGTGTTAGGAAGATATGTATTTTATACAAATCTTTTCTAAGCATAAAAAAACCTTCCATATCATTTTGATAAATGGAAGGTCAATGAGTATATTATTCTTATACTTATGAAGAAGAAACAATATTAAGTTATAATTGATTACATTCTTTATAAGAAGGTATATTCGCTATACTCTCAGCTGATGTGATGGCATTTATTATCGCCATCTCCATTACTTTTGCTGCTAGAGAACCAATAACATCAATTGAAACCTTCTGAGTTCCAGTTGCTAATGTAAAGATCGTATCTCCATCAAACATAGTGTGTGCTGGATAAATCGTTCTTGCATAGCCATCATGCGCCATTTGTGAAATCTTTGTTGCCTCTGCTTTCGTTAAATCTGCATTCACTCCAATAATACCGATTGTTGTGTTTGTACCTGGTTTCATAGCGTCAGGTTGAATTCCTTCTAGCATATTAATACTATCTAAAATCGTTCGAGTATTAGGGTCAAAAGTACCTGCTAATATTTCTCCTGATGTAGGATCACGCACATCCCCTACTGAATTAACCGCAACTAATGCACCAACTACGACTCCATCACTTAATGTAATAGACGCAGTTCCTAATCCGCCCTTCATACAATTTTGAAACCCTAATAATTTTCCAACTGTAGCTCCACATCCTGCACCACTATTTCCAACTTGAAAAGGATTTCGACTTGCTGTTGAGGCTGCAGCATAACCCATCTTTTTATCTGGTCTAACCTTATGATTTCCATGCGACAAATCAAAAAGGACTGCTGATGGGACAATCGGCACTTTTGCCACTCCAACATCTAGCCCTATTTCTTTTTCCTCCAAATATTGCATGACGCCTGATGCAGCATCTAAACCGAATGCACTGCCTCCACTCAAAACTATGGCATGAACTTTTTCTACTAGATTAATAGGGTTTAATAAATCCGTCTCTCTTGTACCTGGAGCCGAACCACGTACATCCACTCCCGCTGTAGCGCCTTCTTCAACTAAAACAACTGTACAGCCTGTTAATGCCTCTAAATCCTCTACATTTCCAACTTTAATTCCTGGTACATCAATTATTTGCCCTTTACTCATGTAATCAGCTCTTTTCTACACATCTAGATCATCAGAAATTTTAGATTTTTTTGTTTTTCCTAGTTGCTTCCATGCTAACACAACAGCCATTGTAATGATAACTGCAACAATCGCTTCAGGAATACCATTTGTTAGCGCAATCCCCCATGCCACACTTGCCGTTAAATAGTTTCGAAGAACTGCCATAACTAATACTAAACCTGTATTTGTTATCGTACCGAAAAATGCAGCTGTTCCGATTGCAAAAAATTCATTCTTTTTACGTAATCCAGCATATACGAGAAATGAAACTACTCCAATAAATAAACGTGGAATTATTGCTACCATAGGATCCTTAAACAAAGGAACCGTAGCATTTAAAAAAGAGGAAACCCCAAAAATTAAACCAATAATTGCTCCAACGCCCCATCCCTGCATAATCCCTCCGATAATAACTGGAACGTGCATAATGGTTGCATTTCCAGCTGCAGTAGGAACGGGAATATACCCCAAACGTGTGACACCTAAAAGAATCGCGATAGCACTTAGAACACCCGCAATAACAATTTTACGAACCGTCATACATCAATCACTCCTCATCGATATTATTAAATTGTTTCTAATTAAATGGAACTACCATTTGCAGTACATTCTATTCAGTTCCCATCAATAGTTAGTTTAGAATTACACTGACACTAATATTGTACTGACGAGTCACTTCCACTTTGTTTGACTAATTACATATGCAGTTTGATTTTCATTTAAAAGGAATAAAAGTGTGAAAGAATAGGATTATCGATCTGTATGCAGAAATCAAGTACAAGCATTATGCAACCAAGCTCAGTGTCAGCTAAAAAAGAAGAATATTATTGATTAATAGGCAAATGGAGATATGAATAATAAAATGGAAAATAAAAGCGTCAAAATTAATATGAAATAATCTTTAATAGAAACTTGATATATCGTATAAGAAGATCTTTGCCCTCCTGGAATGTAGCATCTCGATTCCATAGCGAGAATTAAATCTTCTGCACGACTCATAGCTACGTTAAATAGAGGTATTATGATAGGAAACATTTCCTTTGTCCGTTTAATGATTCTCCACCATTCACCTGAACCAAATTCAGCTCCTCTTGAAGCCTGAGCCTTCATCATTTTTTCCATTTCAATAGCAAAGGTTGGCACAAAACGAATAGCGATGGTAATAATTAAGGAAAATTCATGTACGGGAAACTTGATGACTTTTAGTGGTTTAAGCAAGCTCTGTATAGCATGCGTTAATTCTGTAGTAGAGGTTGATAAAGTTAAGACACTACTGATAAAAATAATTTCTACAAAACGGATAGCAGAAACAATAACAAGGCGAATACTTTCTTCTGTTATAAGAATAAATCCATAATGAAAAAATACTTTTCCACCAGAAAATACCGAGCCTTGAAATAGTAACTGTAATATAGCGAGTATTAATATAAATGGAATGGCTGGTTTTACACCTGAAAACCCATAACGTATAGAAATCTTTGAAAACCAAAATAACAATACACTAAAGAGTAAACCAATCATATTGCCAATATAACTTGTATTTAAAGCTATCGCTAATACGATTATCGTAAAGGCAAGGACTTTAATCCTCGGATCAAGTTTATGAACAATAGATCCTGTTGGAACATATTGTCCAATTGTGATATTTTTCGAAAGTTCAAATTCAGCTGCCACTACAATACCTCCTCTCTTTACGCCGATTTATTCAGCTAAAATTCTTAATACCTCTTTGGATGCTTCAGATACTGAAAAAGCATCTGTTCGGACATTAAATCCTTTTTCTTCAAGACGATAAAGTAGTTTTACCGTATCAGGTGTCCCAATTTGGTATTGTTTTAATTTTTCACTATCTGTAAAGATATCTTTTGGAGTTCCAGAAAGAGCGACTGTGCCATCAGCCATTACAAATACACGTTCTGCTAAGATAGCAACTTCCTCCATATTGTGAGATACAAAAATAATCGTCATATTCTCAGTCTTATTAAGCATATGAATCTTTCCCAATATTTCTTTACTAGACTTTGGATCTAATCCAGCCGTTGGTTCATCTAAAACTAAAACACTTGGTCTTAATGCAAGAATTCCAGCCAAAGCAACTTTACGTTTTTGACCACCACTTAATGCAAAGGTTTGGCGGTCCTTCATTTCCTTAAAATCCAAACCAACAACTTCCATAGCCCATTTAACTCTTTCACTCACCTCCTTCTTTGATAATCCACTCTTAAATGGACCAAAAGCGATGTCATCTCCAATAATACTTTCAAAAATTTGATCTTCTGGATTTTGAAATACAATTCCTACTTCTCTGCGTAAACTTTTGATATCCATTTTTCTATTTGATAAATTTCGTCCAGCAACAGTAACTTCTCCTGTCTCTGGGCGGATTAATCCATTAAAATGCTGTATGAGCGTGGACTTCCCAGAGCCTGTATGACCGATGATTGCCACACATTCTCCTTTTTCTATTTCAATATTTGTATTTTTTAAAGCAACATGTTCTAAAGGGGTACCTTTCAAATAGGTATGATATAAATTCTTAACGCTTACGATATATTCTTTCGGCGAGTTCATCATCCTACTACCTCATTTCTCGTACTCAGTTTGTATCGTTCGATTTCTTCAAGGAGTTCATTCTCTTCAATAATATCTTGCGAGAAATTTGGGAGATTACTATGAACGTGAGTAGCAATATGATTTACAGCAGGGACATCTAACTGGAGTTCACTTAGTTTCTCCTTATGTCTAAAAATCTCCTTCGGTGTACCATCCATAACAATTTTCCCACCTTCAACTACAAGAATTCTATCAGCTTGAGCGGCCTCCGCCATATGATGAGTAACCGTGATGATTGTCATCCCTTGTTTATGCATCGTACTCATTACTTGTAAAATGTCATTTCTTCCAAAGCTGTCCAACATGCTAGTTGCCTCATCAAAAACAATACATTTAGGCTGCATAGCTAACACACCTGCAATAGCTACCCTCTGCTTCTGTCCACCAGAAAGATGATGAGGGGGCCGGTTTCGAAATTCATACATTTTAACTGTTTCCAATGCCTCTCTTACTCTTTTCTTCATTTCTTCTCTTTTGATATTTAAATTTTCTAAACCAAATGCTACATCTTCTTCAACAATAGTAGCTACAATTTGGTTATCAGGATGTTGAAAAACCATTCCTACGTCCTGTCTAATCATTTTTTTCATAGATGATTCCTTTGTATTGCGTCCATTAATCCAAACATCCCCTAACGTTGGAAGGAGAATCCCATTTAAATGCTTTGAAATAGTAGACTTTCCTGAACCATTATGACCGATGATTGCTACATATTCCCCCGGAAAAATAGAAAATGATACATCATTTAATACTTCTACAGATTTTTTTTCGTTAATTTTATATGAGAAACTAACGTGTTCCATACGAATAATCGGGTTCATCTAATTCCTCCTTTCTATTTTCTGTTAAATCTTAAGAAGGACAATAGGGAGTTTTAATCAACTATATGATGGAGCCAATTAGCTATATGTTTAAAATTTACTTATTCAAAGAAATTATTATAGATCTACCTTTATCGATACATTTTTAACCTGTGTATAATTACGAAGAGCTTCTAACCCTTTTTCCCTTCCAAAGCCACTTTTTTTATAGCCTCCAAAAGGCATTTGTACACCCCCACCTGCTCCATAATTGTTAATAAAAACTTGCCCAGCTTGCAAATTTTGAGCTAATCGATGTGCTCTCCCAATATGATTTGTCCAAATTCCTGCTACCAATCCATAATCTGAAAAATTCGCTAATTGAACAGCTTCCTCTTCCTTTTCAAATCTAAATGCTGCCACAATAGGCCCAAAGATTTCTTCTTGTGCAATTTTACTATTTGGATAAACATTCTTTAGAAGTGTCGGTTGAAAATAATAACCAGCTTCTGCCCCTTTCACAATTTGTCTTTTTCCTCCTGTTACAAACTGTGCTCCCTCTTTATGAGCAAAATCCATATAATGTTCAATTCTTTGAAGCTGCTTTTCCGACATGATTGGACCAATATCTGTATCATTCATTCCTGGACCTAGCTTCAGTGATTTTAATCGTTCAGCTACCATATCTACGAATTGCTCATAAATCGTAGATTGAATAATTAACCGAGAACCCGCTGAGCACGTTTGACCTGCGTTTTGAACGATAGATTTGACTACCCATTTTAGTGCCTCATCTAAATTACAATCATCAAATATAATATTTGGAGATTTCCCTCCAAGTTCAAGAGTAACAGGTACAATATTTCGAGCAGCAGCCATCATTACTTTCATTCCTGTTTCAACGGAACCAGTGAAAGTGACATGGTTAATATCCGGATGGCTAGCTAAAACTGCTCCCGCTTCATGACCGTACCCAGTTACAACATTTACAATTCCTTTCGGTAATGTCGTTTGATCAAAAATATCTGCTAGCTTTAGAGCCGTTAATGGAGTATCTTCTGCAGGTTTGACAACAACTGCATTACCTGTTGCTATAGCAGCCGCAACACTTCTAGACATAATCTGTATTGGATAATTCCAAGGAATAATATGGGCTGTCACTCCTACCGGCTCTCGAATTGTAAAATCTATAATTCCAGGTTCTATTGGTATGGTCTCACCCAAAATCTTATCTGCTACGCCTGCATAAAAATCAAAATATTTCGCTGCAGTTTCAACATCAGCGTATGCTTGAGAAAGAGGTTTTCCACAATCTAATGTTTCTAATTCAGCTATTTCTTCTTTTCTTTCTCGTATCTTTTGTGCAACTTGATGTAATATTCTCCCCCGTTCAGCCGGATGATAACTTTTCCATTCCACCGATTCAAATGCAACTTTTGCTGACTCAATGGCCCTATTAACATCTTCTTTTTTACTATTTGGAACTCTACAAAGTATCTCTCGGTTAGATGGGTTATAGTTTTCAATCCATTCATCATCGGAACTTTTTACCCAAGCCCCATTAATATACATTTTTTTAATCAATTCTAGTTTAAGGAAACTTTCTTTAGCCTTCTTCATAAGCCTCTCCCACCATCTATGTTAAATACCGCTCCCGTGACCATTCTTGATTCATCCGAGCTTAAATAAATAGCTGCATTTGCAATATCTATAGGTTGAATCAATTCTCCTAGAGGAACACTGTTCTTAAATGTACTATTTTTCGCTTGTTCTTTATCTACACCCTCTGCGACAAATTTTACAAGCATTGAAGTTTCAGAAGGACCAGGATTTATTATATTCACCCTTATATTGTTCTCAGCTAATTCAATAGCTAAAGCTTGAGAATAGGCTATCGTAGCACCTTTTGAAGCTACATAAGCATTTAAACCAGGACGAGGTCTTAGTGCCGAAATGGAAGCAATATTAATAAAGGCTCCATCCCCTTGCTTTTTCATGATTGGAACAACTGCACGACTTATCAAAAAGCATGAAGTAGTATTAATCGCAAAAATCTTTTCCCACGTTTCATTACTAACCTCTTCAATAGGTGTAGCTGATTGAGCAATTCCAGCAGCATTTAATACGACATCGATTCTTCCAAAATGTTTCATTGCTCTTTCAACTAATGTCTCAACCTGTCGTTGATTAGTAATATCGGTTTCTACATAAATAATAATCTTTTCATTATCAACTATTTCATGAGGAAACCGAAGATCAGCAGCCACAATTTTTGCTCCTTCCTCCAAAAACTGCTTGACAATTTCTCTTCCCATACCACCAGCCGCGCCAGTAATTATTACTACTTTATCCTTTAATCGCATGAACAAGTCCCTCCTCAGAATTGTTTATGTATCTGTCGAATGATTTCATTACCAACTTGAAATGTTGATGAGCTACCACCCAAATCAGGAGTTTTTACTATCCCTTGAGATAAAATGGAATAAATAGCTTTCATAACGATTTCTGATAAATCTGCTCTACCCAAATGTTCTAACATTAAAGCTGTCGACCAAACCTGAGCTATAGGATTTGCTTTATATAATCCTGCAATATCAGGTGCTGATCCGTGAACTGGCTCAAACATAGAAGGAAATATTTTCTCCGGATTTATATTCGCAGACGGTGCCATACCTAGCCCACCAACTAAAGCAGCTCCTAAATCAGATAAAATATCACCAAATAGATTACTAGCAATAATCACCTCAAACGATGAAGGTCGCATGATCAAATAAGCAGCTAAAGCATCTATGTAATTCTTTTCTAGTTGAATCTCTTTATAATTGTGAGAAACCTCCTCAATTACTTCATCCCATAATTTCATTGCATGAATAACTGCATTCGATTTTGTTGCACTTGTCACCTTATTCTTGTTATGAAGTCTGGCATATTCAAATGCAAAGGTAGCTATTCTTTCAATGCCTATTCTTGTCATAACCGTATTTTGAACAGCCATTTCTTGCGGGGAATTTTGGTAAAGTCGCCCTCCCATATCCGAATATTCTCCTTCAGCATTTTCACGCATAATAACAAAATCAATCGGTTGTTCCTGCTTCAGAGGTATGTTTATTCCAGGTAGACTTTGAATTGGTCGTATATTGACGTATTGTTGAAATTGTTTACGTATCGGCATAATCAGCTGCCATATCGAAATTTCATCTGGTACACGATCATCACCTATTGCACCAAACAATATAGCGTCAAATACACGCAAAGTTTCTAAAGAATCTTCTGGCATCATTCTTCCTGTTCTAAGGTAATATTCACTATTCCATTCAAAGCTCTCGATTTGAATTACAAAACTAGAATCCAACTTTTGTAAAATATCTAAGACCTTTAAAGCTTCCACCATAACTTCTTGTCCAATTCCATCGCCAGGAATAACAGCAACTCTCATAGCACCCATGTTAGCCCTCACTCATTCAAGAAAATTAGTGCAGCTGATCGATAGATTTGTGTTGTTATCGCTAATTCCTCAATATCGACATATTCATTAATATGATGAGGAATCTCCCTATCTCCCGCTCCTGTTGTAATAATTGGAACGCCAGCCAGATGAAGAAATGTTCCATCGGTCGCACCCGGTACCCCATTATAGACAGGTCTCAATCCTGTAACATTGCTATACGCTTTAGCTACAGCTTGAACAATAGGGTCATCTTCATTGGTCATAGTCCAAGGTCGATCCTCAATCACTTCAAATTGCGCTTTAAAATCTGGATCATCTAACGCAAGCTGATCAAAAATACTTTGTATCTCTCGCTGAATCTGATTATGATCTTGTCCTGGAACAGTACGTATATCAAGAGCTGTCATACATTGGTTTGGAATAACATTAATTTGAGCATCACCAACTACAGGAGCCTGTAATATGGTTGGCGTTATACTTGGATAACCTAATTGTGGATGCTTTCCTACTCTCATTTTTTCTCTTTGTTCCAGTTGATCAAGCTCACAAATAATTTTCGCCATTCGAACATTAGGATTTATTCCACTTAAAGGAATTGCTCCATGTGCCATTTTTCCATGCACGCGGATTATTACCCTCATAGCACCCTTTTGACTGACACATATTTGGTTTTCTTCTGGTTCACAAATGATAGCGCCATCTACATTTTGTGCCCATCCATTTTTAATAAAATGCTTAATACCTAGCATCATTCCTTCTTCATCACAAGGAATGCACAGAATGATTCTTCCATTAACCTGTTCATTATCTAAAAGAAGAGATTCTACAGCTGTAATTGCACACGCCAAATTTCCTTTCGTATCATTTGTTCCTCGGCCGTACATCTTACCTTTAACAATTGTTGCACTAAAAGGATCATGTTCCCATAAAGAACGATCCCCTTCCGTTACTACATCTGTATGTCCCTCAAATAATAACGTTTTACCTTTCCGCCCCGAGTCATAGATGGCAATTACATTTGGTCTCCCTGGAACAACTTCCTCTACATAAACTTGTAAACCAATATTTCGTAAATACTCTGCTACGAAAGACGCTACCTTTTCTTCATTGCCATCTTTCTGATTAGGACGATAAACACTAGGTATTTGAACTAAACTTTGCGTTAGCTTCACAACTTTTTCCTTATCTCTTATGTAACGTGGATTTTTATCAAACTCAATCATCTGCATCCCCCTTACTAATTGGTTTACTCTCTACTTACTAACGGAAACAATCTTTTACAAAAACGAATAAATCATATAATATTTTTTAAATATTCTGCAAATAAAAGATTTATTTTTAGTATAATCGGATAAATAAGAGAAAAGCATTGGACTAAAAGTAAAAAATATTTCATCAAGTATTTTACATAATGACAAACGATTTACACCAAAAAAAGCTGAGGTTGACTCAAAAGAATTTATCAATCACTTTTAAGTCAGCCACAGCTTCATTTTTAATAGATGTCTATTGATATTGAGGTAATTCTTCCATTATGTCTCCTTCACGATCAATCAATATCCATTTACATTTATGTGTAACCGCATAATTATAAATATCAAAAAATTCTACAGGGATCGAATGAGTCACTTTAATTTCTTCAGTGAAAACTCTTTCATTAACGGGTATAAACCATCCGTCTCCTACCTTTTCAAAAACACTTACATCCATCTTCCCTTCTGCGGAAAGCAAGGCTTGTTTTATTAACCAAGTTTCAGTTTCTTTCGTAATATGGGCTGTTGATAAAGATAATATGTTTTCAATCATGTTGAGTTCCTCCCTTTCTGTTTCTAATTCTAATCCATAGAACTACCAAAATATCGTAAAATACAAGATGTGATGACTTCTACAGATTAAATAGTTGCTTTTTCTATATACCCATAAAAAATTTCATTTAACAACTTGGATTTAATTACCACATTTAGCAAGAATATATGTATGGAAGTAAGTTAATTAAGTAGAAGATTCTAATAATCTATATACTTATGAATAAAGTGAATGGGCTATGTTTAATTCCGCTACTGGATGCTCGCTTTCCGCAGGGTGGGTGGTGAGCCTCCTCGGAACATAGTGCCTGTGGGATCTCACCTGTCCCGCTGCTCCCGCAGGAGTCTCGCACCTTACGCTTCATTCGACCTTTTTATGCTCATTTTATTCATCGTACTTAATAAAAAAAATATAAACTTTAAAAAACAGCCTATAAAAAAGAACTGCTTATAAGCCAATTTTAGTCGACTTATAAAACAGTTCCTTTTTTACTTTTAAGCTTTAGTACGTCTTCTATTAAACATAATCACAAATCCAATTAGGATTAACACTATACCTGCAACTATAGTACTTGTATTAGATGCTTCACCTGTTTTAGGTAATGATTTTCCCGATTCATGTTTCGAATCATTATCTCGGTCGATGGTTTGTTGATTTGAGTGATTGCCAGTTTGGCTTGAGCCATCTGTACCATTTGGCTTACCTGAGTTGTTCGGATCCGAGTCATTCGGATTGTTTGGATTGTTCGGGTCATTCGTTTTTACTTCATTTTCAAAAACAACTATAGTATGTTCACCTATTGCTTGGTTACTCTTAATTTCAAATTCTATTGGCTTACTGTTCAAGATATAACCAGTTGGTGCTTTTGTTTCAACAAATTGATACTTTCCAGGCTTCAGATTCTCAATGATTAGCTGACCACTTTCATCCGTTGTTAATCCTGCTAATTCTTGATTGGATTGATTTTTAACGATTTTTTTGTTTTCGTTTAAAAGGCTGAACTCAGCTCCTTTTAGTTTTACATTATGGTTACCAGCTTTTACTTTTGTCAATTGTACTGATCCTAAAATTAATTGGTTTTCAGCTTGTAACTCCACATAATCATGCTCTGTGTAGCTAGCCTTAATCTCAAATACCATTGGTGCGCTATCTAACTGATAACCAAATGGCGCTTTTGTCTCAACAAATTTATATTTACCCGGACTCAGGTCTTTTACAACCAATTCTCCGTTTTCATTTGTTGATAGATCTTTTAACTCTTTTCCTGCTTGATCTTTTACAATTTGATCATTTTCATTTAGTAACGAAAACTCTGCCCCTTTTAGTTTTAAAGAAAGATTACCTTTTTCAACTTTTACAAGCTTTACAGAGCCTGTTAATAGAATAGCCGGTGGTATCAAGGTGTTCTCTTTTGTTACTTCAACATGTTCTTCCGGTTCTTGATTTTTCTTAATCTCAAACGCTATTGGTTTACTATCTAATAGATAACCAGCTGGTGCTTTTGTTTCAACAAAATAATATTTACCTGGATTAAGGTCTTTAACGACTAATTCTCCATCTTTATCTGTTACTAAACCTATTAATTCCTTACCTGAAGAATCTTTAACAATTTTATTGTTTTCGTCTATTAATTTAAACTCTGCATCCTTTAATTTGATATCTTTATTTTCAGAACTCACTTTTGTTAATTTCACAGATCCAGGTATTAATTTGTTCGTAACCGTTAATTTCAACGGAACATCATTTATAATCTCGAATTTAATAGGTGTTGAGTCAAGAACATAATCTGCAGGAGCAGCTATTTCTACTAGATAATAAATACCTGCTGCTAAACCTGTAGATTTGAGCTTTCCATCTTGACCAGTAACTAATCCAGTTTTCACAGTATTACCATCTGCATCTTGAATATCAAATTTTGCACCAGGAAGCGGTGTTTGATCAAATAAATCTTTTTTCTCTAATTCAATCGAACCTACATAGATTTCATTTTTCGCAGTTAACTGCAAGATTTCTGTTTGTTCTTCACCGATTGTAAATGTAATTGGTGTTTTGTCCAGCTGATATCCCTTTGGTGCCTTTTGTTCTACTAACTGATATTTACCTGGCTTTAAATTACCTTTAGCTAGTTTTCCATCTGCTCCAGTAGTTAATACTTCATCACCTTTATAGCCGTCACCAGCATCATATTGAAGGGTGAAAGATGCACCTTCTAGCTTCTTATTATTATCTTTATCGTCTACTTTTGTTAGCTCGAAGCCTTGTCGTAGTTCTTTATTCTCTATAGTAAGAGTAGCAGTGTCTTTGCTAAATATTATTTCTTTACCTGACTTATAGTCTTGTGAAATTACATAGCCACTTGGTGCAAACACTTCTTTCAGCTTATAAGTCTTATATTTATAATCTTTAAATACAGCTTTCCCATTCTCATCTGTTGTTACTGTTTCAAGTAGCATAGTTCCTGATTTATCATACAATTCAAAAGTAGCACCAGCCAATGCCTTCTTATTATTATCTGCATCTACTTTTACAATCGTAAAATCACCTTTACCTGCAATACTTGCTCCGCCACCAGCTCCTTGAAAATCCGCTTGGAAGCTTTCATTATCACTTTTATCAATTACGCCGTCAAATTGTCCAGCGAAGCTAGCGTTGTTGCTTATCGTTTCATTATGATTAGCGTTAATGAACGATTTATATTGTAAGAAAAACGCAGAAGTCACTTCTTTTTTGAATGTTAAAGTAAATGTATTTTGTCCATTTACTGTCGCAAACTCAAGAATATAATCACTTGGATCTACTAAAGCCCCTTTTGTTAACGTACCATTTTCAGCTACAGTCGCTGCGTATAGTTCAAACGATTTATTAATTAAAATTTGATTAGCTGACAATGTATCAGTTAATTTTGCTCCAGCTTCAATGGTTGACTGACTACGATTTATATTTATTGTCCAAAGTGCTAGATCTGATTCAACCCCTGTGCCTTGCTTACCTTCTTTATTAATATACTCTCCACCATGCTTAGGATTAACAGTCGCTGATTGATCAAACAAATTCACTCCTTGATCTCCATCTTGCATCGTCGCATGATTTTTATACTCCGCTTTAACCGTTTGATTTTTAAGACTTGTTTTATACGTGATTCTATAAGCCTTATTAATTTTACCTAGTTTTAGTTCAAAGCCATCATTTTTCTCCGCATTTTGTAAAGGTTGAGTTAATGTATAATTTTCTTTTGAAACCAGATTTCCGACTTTTACACCGTCATTTGAGCCGGTAAGCTCTAATTCATAAACCTGTAAAGAATCTGGTACAAATGTTTGAATACCAGTATAGAAATCTCGGATAATCGCATTATTCACTTCATAAAGATTATAGTTCACATCAATTGTCCAAGTGATTTCTTTTGTTTGGGCATTATATTTACCCGTTTTGTTTCCATTATTTTTCGTATAATTATCTGGATCTAATGTAGCAGATTTAGATATAGATGTTTGCTTTATTCCATTTTCTGTCCAATTTAAAGTGGCATTATTTTTATAACCACCATTAGGAATTTTTTTAGTTGGATCAAATTCTGTTTTATACGTAAGAACATGACTTGATGTTAACGGCTTAAGAAAAGTAATTTTGAATCCTTCATTATACTCTGGATTTTCAACCAATTTGTAATCCTTACCTGCTTCTAATATAGTAGTTCCAGTTTGAATAACTAAGCTATTAGGATCTAACTTTAGATTTTTATCCTTATAACTATCTGTAATCACTACATCATTCATTTCTTTGTTGTCATCGTTTAGATTGATTTTCCATTCAATCGTTTTCTTTGCATAATCAACTTGTCCACGATTTTTCTTAAAGATAACCTGATTAATATCTCTTTTTGCCTCAGTTTTTGTACCATCATATATTTCAACATTGTTCTTAACTGTGTATTGATCTTCATGCACACGATTTATCGCTTTTGTTTGGTAGACGATTTTGTATGCTGAATTAATATCCTTATTAAAATTTAATACAAAACCATGGCTAGCATCTTTATCCACTGTATATTCTGATTGTGGAACCTCAGACCCTGTTACAGTCGTTCCATCATCATTAATTTTCACATTGTAAACAACCAATGAAGACGGTAAAAATTCTTGATGATTTTTATCGAAGTAATCTTTGATCCAGGCGTTATTCTTTTCAATGGATTGTTCATTATAATTGTATTGAATTTCCCATGTAATTGTTTGAGTCGATGAATTGTAGCCTGTGGAGCTTTTCGACAAGGGTTTACTGAAATTCACGTTCACACTTGTTGAATCATCCATTGTAATAGGCTTATCATTTTCTTTACCAGTTATCGTAGCTTTATTCGTATAAGTTTTAGTATAAGGCTCTACTATTATAGGCTTAACATTTGTTGTATATATTACACGGTATGCTTTATCGATATCTCCAAAAGCAATTTCAAAACCGTTTTCGTTAGTTAGGAGATTAGGTGTTACATTAACAGCATCTGTAGAAGGAACAACAGATCCGTCCAATTTAACCGTTAACTCATATACTTTGATAGAATCTTTTATAATTTGTAAATCTTCTGTTTTTATATCTTGGAAGTAATCCTTGAATGTTGCATCCTTAATGCTCTTTTCACCTTTGTTAAAATCAACGACCCATTCAATTTCATTTGGATTCATTTTCTTGTTTGCAGTACCTGTTTTCTTCATTTCATCGCCTTTGCCTTTGAAATGAACAGGAATAGTAGTAACAGAGCCCCCAAATGTAAAATCGATAGGCTGTTGTAAACCTCCAGAGAATTTACCTGAATCAAAGTCTCTCCAAATAGTGAAATATCCTTTTTCTAGACCTTGGCCACCATTAATTTTTTCGTTAAAGGTAAAAGTTACTTTACCCTCTGGAGTCACTTCATAGGTTCCGACTTCTCCACTCAAATCTCCATTTAGTTTACTAGTTAATTTAAACTTTTCTGGAAGATTAAAAGTAAAAGTATCACCTGCTTTATAACTATGACCAGATATCAACTCCCATGTAAAATCAATCTGAACTCTAGAACCTTGGTCCGGACGAATGGTCGTGATATTATTGCCATCCTTGTCCTTCATAACCACACTTGTAATTAAATTTTCTTTAATTTGTTCACTTGCCATTTTGACTACATTTTGTTTTTGGTCCTTTTCATCTGTTACTGACTTGCTCTCTGTAGCCACTTTTACATTCTTTTTATCTAATTCTAAAACTTTTGAGTCTGTGTTTGAAGGTTCTTTTTGATTCGTTTGATCTTCTACTTTTTCTTTATTAATATCTATAGATTCTTTATCATCTAAATTAGAATCTATTTGTTCATTAATGTCTTTTTCATCGGTTATATCAATTTGATCTATATTAGTTGGCTGCTCTTGTTGTACTTGATCATCTGTTAAACTAATTTGATCACCATCTTGGGCATATGATATTGGAGTCATTCCGAAAAAGCTTTGACTAATTAAAAAGAAAGCCATCACAACAATTGCGAATTTCTTTTTCATTTTGCCCCCCCCCCATTTCTCTCTTTTTTTAACCTTTATGCTTTAATCTAGCTTGAACAATTAACCGATCTGTTGGATTTACTGCTCCTATTGGCGTACAAGTTACTAGGGTTATAAAAGGTTCTTTTTGATCATTTAGCACTTCCACATCTGAACGATCTACAACAAATTTATCAACAATTAAAAATTGAAAAGTTCCTGATTTTGTTTTCACTTCAATCTCATCTTTAGGCTCTAGTTCGTCTAATCTATTAAATTGTTTTCCTCGTGTAGCCCCGCGATGCCCAGCTAAACCGACGTTATTTTTCCCAATTTCCTTATCCGATTGAATAATTCCAACTCCTTTACTTAAAGAAGACTTAGTTGCTCCTTCAAGGATAGGCATTTCCAAATCAATTTTAGGAATTCTAATAACACCTTTTATTCCTTCTAACTTTTCTTTTGGTACAGTACTAACTGATGTTTCATCTAAATCCGTCATTTCTCCAAGATTTTCAAAGGTTTCTACTAACTCTTTTTCCTTAGCATCTGATACTTGTTTTTCTAATTGAGGATAAAAGATTAGGAATAGTCCAGCAATAATAAACACGATACTCCATAAAAAACGCAATTTTTATCCCCTCCTATAAACCCTTTTCTCTAAAAATCACTTCCTTTAACCTCTTTTTCATCCATTCTTCCCCTTAATTTTTACCCTTGATATAAGAGCTGAAATCTCACAGCTTCTAATAACCAGAAATTACTATTCTTGTATTATTAGGATGATTCTACTGTTGTTTATAAAAATACAGATTATTAGACGGATAAAAACTAACATTTACACTACCCTTATATGTCTTAATAGGTAAAATTGTACAAGCATGATCTTCTTTTGACCTAAAAACAATATTTAATGGATAACCACAACTTTTCTCATTATGTCATAATCAATATGTTGATTCCAATATTTCACATCAATATTATTGTATGTAGAATTTTCTGAATTTAAAATGAGTAATTTGTCTTATTAGGTCTAAATTTAAGGGGCGTTTTCTATAAAAATTGTTGCATTTCATTGTGTTCGATGACTATAGCCAGTGATTAAAAAGGTCGGTTGATTGGAGCGTAAGGTGCGAGAATCCTATGGGAGCAGCGGGACAAGTGAGACCCCATAGGCACTTTGTGCCGAGGAGACTCACCGCCCGCCCCGTGGAAAGCGAGCATCTTGGAGCTGAATTCAACTATTTGCACACCTTGTTAATAGGTAACAAAGTGTGCGAAAACAGCCTATAAAAAAGAACTGTTCATAAGCCAATTTTAGACGACTTATAAAACAGTTCCTTTTTTACTTAGTAATATTCAAATACTTTCTTACAGTCATTAGATAATACAAAACATATAGAATAGAGAATCCGCCAACAGAAATTAGACTCACATAGCTTCCTTCTAAATTTAATAAATCTGTAATGGCACAGCCTGCAACGAAGCTATGAAGTACACCGACGATAATAGGCAGCATAAAGAAAATCGCTACTTGTTTATAAACAGTCTTTTTAATAAAAGCTTCTTCTGTTCCTATTTTTCTTAAAACATCAAATTTTTCTTTATCTTTCATTGCATCTGCTATGCATTTGAAATACATGATGCTACCAATGGATAATAAGAAAACGAGGGCCACAAATACTCCTAAAAAATACACTGTATTAATAAAATCATATTCACGCTTGTCAAACATATCAGCACTAAACATATTCACGTTCGAATGTTTTTTTACATACGTGGATATTTCTTTCGTTTTATCAAAATCTTCTAGTGTAATTCCTTTATACTTCATCATTGTTTTTTTACTTAACGCTTTTTGAATCGCTTCAAAATCTTTATCGTTTACAACAATAAGCGTTTCTTGCGTTAACTGACCTAATAAAGGTGCTGAAAAGTCATCAGTAATCTGTAAAGTTGTTCCTCCAATTTTCAAATCCTCTTTTACTGAATATCCTCCTACTAAATTTCCTGGATAAATTACCATTGCTTTACCTTCAGTAGGCTTATTCTTTAGTATACGGTCCTTAAATTTAATATCTTTATGGCTAATCATTTTCTCAATTTCAGTATATTTCACAAAGGAGGCCTCGTTAATATAGGCATGTAATTTTACTTCGTATGGAATTAAATGAGCTTCCACTTTATAATCTATCTTTTGTCCACTCGCTTGAATAGCCTTTTGAATTATTTCGTCATCGCTGTCGTTCTCACTAATATATGAAACACTATATGGAACTTGATCCGAATAAGCATTTGTAAATAGCTCTCTCATTGAGGTGGATACAATGATACTTGTTAAGCAGCATGTAATGAGAACTGCTACGGCCCCTAATGTTTTATTATTGTCTCTTACTCTGAAAACAATATTATTGTATGTGACAATATTACTGTTTTTATAAAGGAACTTTTTATTTTTTACTTTTCTAGATAAGTAAAATGAGAAAAATCCTTTAAATAATAATCCGGTTCCTATAATAATCAACGTGACCGTTGCAAAAATGGCAATCATAAAATCTATATGAAATTCTTTATACTTTAGAATGAGAACATAAGAGAAAAGTATAATAATTAAGCCGCTTAAGCCAGCTATTGTTTTATTCTTCGTAAGATCTACTTGGTAGCTTTTCGTTGCATTTAATAATTTCGTAATATCAGTTCGTACTAAGCTAATGTACTCTTTTATCGACACAATCAAAAGTATAACACTAAAAACAACGGCTGTAATAACCATGCTTGGCACATTAATTTCAAATTTCATGACTTTATCAATATGCGCAAGCTTTACAAGAGCCATCAAAAATAGCTTATTAATGACAATGCCTCCAAGAATCCCACCAATTAAAGCAATTAAACCTACTAATAATCCCTCAAACGCAAATAATGCAGCAATCTTGCTATTTTCGATCCCCATAAACGTATAAATACCGAATTCTTTTTTCCGCTGTTCGACAAAAAATTTACTAGAATAGGAAATAAAGAATATAAAAAATAGCGTTAATACGTAAATGCACAAATAGGCTATCGTACTGATCATTTGAACAGTAGATATACTGCGAAATTGTTCACTAAAACACAGGGTTATGAAATTATAAAAAACAATAATGGAAAAAACCATTGAAAAAATATACATACCATAGTTTTTCAAGTTTTGTTTCACATTCATGAGGGACAGTTTAAGATAGCTCATTTACTTCACCTCCCATGGATGTTAAAAAATCCATGATCTTTGTGAAAAATTCTTTACGATTGTTTCCACTATCAATTCGTGCGTGAAGCTTGCCATCTTTCATAAATACAACTTTTTTGGAATAGCTTGCACTAAACGCATCATGTGTAACCATTATAACGGTAACGCCAAATTGCTCATTCATATCTTTTAAACAATTTAACAATTCCGATGATGATTTCGAATCAAGTGCGCCAGTCGGCTCATCTGCAAAAATAATTTTGGGTGATGTAATCAATGCTCTTGCTGCTGCCACTCTTTGCTTTTGTCCACCTGATAATTCATACGGATATTTCTTCAAATGTGCATCAATTCCAAAAAATTCCGCTAATCTCTTCACTTCAGTTTCAATTCGTTTGGATGTTGCTTTTGATACGACTAATGGTAAAGCAATATTATCTTCTACACTCATACTATCTAACAGATTATAATCTTGAAAAATAAAACCGATGTTATCTCTTCTAAACTTCGAAAGCTCTTTATTTTTCAATGAATGAATATTATTCCCATCGTACAATACAGTTCCACTTGTAGGACGATCAACAGTTGATAATATATTCAATAGCGTCGTTTTCCCAGCACCAGAAGGGCCCATAATAGAGATAAATTCCCCTACTTCAACTTCAAAATTAATTTGATCTAATATTGTAAAAGTGTTTCGATGAGTTTTATATTCCTTATTTACGTTCTCAACTCGTAACATCTTAATCCCTCCAAATATGTTTTCTATACTTACATTGTAGAATCGTATGGATGCTCGTTCTATCGACTTCACTTACAATTTGAAGGGCGTATATTACATTTATGTCACATTGAAGTAATCTGAAAGCTTATAAAATGTAAGAATGACATCAGTTCCGTTATTTCTCTCCGATACAATCGTAATGTCATGGCTTAATTTATTCATAATTTTCTTTGATATATAAAGCCCCATTCCAGTTGATTTCGTCCTATTTCGTCCATTTTCACCTGTAAAGCCTTTCTCAAATACCCGATCTATTTCACTGGCACTAATGCCAATTCCACTATCTTTTATATGTAATTGGATAGCCTTTTCGTTTTCTTCTATATAAATAGTGATTTCTTTATTTCCAGCTATATATTTACAACAATTATGAATAATTTGTTCGATAATATGCTTGATCCACTTTTTATCACTAAGCACTGTATAATCCAAATGATTCATTTCCACATTAATTTGATTATAAATAAACAAATATTTATTTTTCCGAATGACTTCCTTCACAATTTTTCCTAAATTTATTTCTTCTATTAAGAAATCTGAACTATAATTACCTGCACGAGAAATGTATAGAGCCTGCTCAACTAATGCTGTAATACGATCTAGCTCAACCTTAATATCCCTCGATATTGTCATGTCATCATCTATTTCATCGACACGTTGAGAAATTATTTCTAAGACTGCTATTGGAATCTTCACCTGATGAATCCAATGTGTCATGTAATCATTGATTTCTCTTAGCTCATTTCGCAAACTCTCTATTTCTTCTGTACTTTCTTGTTGTTTTTTTTCTATTACCTCATCCAAAGTTCCTCTTGAAGCTTCTTCTTTACTCATTCTTGAATCAATATGTTGAAGCATTTCCGTTCTTTCCTTTATATATGTACGATAGTCTACCAACCAAATAAACAAAACCCCGACAAGCAAAGCCACTACATTTATATACAGAAGACTATTGATGGCTGATTTTAATGCAACATCTAACAGAATATTGACGTTGAAAAGAATCATAATCACTACGAGGAGGAGAATCATGAATTTACGATTTTTCAAATATTCCCAAATTATCATCTTATCATATATCCTTGCGATTTTTTGGTTATAATCCAATCTATTATGCCTATTTGCTCCAATTTCCTTCTTAGCCGATTCATATTGACAGTTAATGTATTTTCACTAATAAATTCATCTGTATCCCATAATTCTTCTATTATCTTTTCCCTCTTTACAATAGTTCCTTGTTTCTTCAATAAAATATGTAAAATCTTAAATTCGTTCTTCGTTAATTCTAATTGTTCTTGTTTATAATAGAGCTTTCCTTCAGCTATATGTAATGTAACATTACCACATCGAATCACATCATGAGGCAACTCAGGATTATATGAATAAGTCCTTCTTAAAATCGCTTGAACTTTTGCTACTAATACTTGGGGAGAAAAAGGTTTTGTTAAATAATCATCCCCTCCAACGTTCACGGACATAATAATATCCATATCACTATCTCTTGAAGAAATAAAAAGAATAGGAATCTTTAAAAACTTGCGTATTTCCTGACACCAATAAAATCCATCATAGGAAGGTAAATTAACATCCATCAGAACTAACTTTGGATTAGCTTCTATTATTTCTTGTGTAATATGTTCAAAATTCTTCACTTCTGCAACTTGATATCCCCATTTCATTAATGTGTTAGAGATTTCTCTACTTAATGCTTGATCATCCTCAACAATGAATACATCCAAAATGCTCACTTCCAACTCTTTTATAATTTATATGTACTTTTGCCCTAATTGTACCTTATCTAAAAAGACATCTCTATACTCAGAAAATCGCCTACTAATCTTACCCAACGAGAACAAAAGTAAACGTCCTGCTAGTCAGGAACATCGGCTAAAATCGCTACACCGTTTTGACCTACATCCTATAAACAAGCCAACTAGAAGCTTACTCTTCGCCCTTCTGGCGGATTGACTTCCGACCTCGAGAGCTGGAAACTTGAGCTAGAGTTCAACACTTTTGATAACAACCAATCCACAAGCAAAAATTTTATCATTTCCTATACAAAAAAAAGGATAAGTAAACGAATCTCGTTCACTTATCCTCGACTGGTATATGACTTTTATTTTCCGTCTCGATCATCTTTAGAAGGGCCATAAATTCCTGGTACTCGAACACCAGCTTGGTGCATCAGTACAGTCATTTGTCCACGGTGATGAATTTGATGACTTACTATCATTGATAAAGTAGCACCATTTACATTCTCATTTCCAAAAATCATGCTAGATGCAACAATATCTTCATCTTTCCATTGCTTTTGAATAGCCTCAGCCAAACCTTTACTTACTTTTTGATAGTTTGAAACAATTTCTTTTGCTGAAGACGGAACAGGTGCATTTGGTTCAGGGCATTCAAACTCCAAACCGGTTTGTTTAGCAATCACACCTACTACCGTTACAAGATGCCAAGCAATTTTTCCTAAGCTCCAGTATCCAGGTGCAATCTCTTGTTTTAAAGAATCATCTGTTAGTTGATTCATAGTCTTTTCTGTTAAGCCAGCTTCAATGGTCCATGTTTTTATAAATTGATCTACAGTTTGGTACATATTTTTCCCTCCTCGTATTTTCACCCCTATTATGTCACATTTATTCCCAAAATTCTCACAATGTGCTTTCAAACGTTTATTCAATAAATGATACAAACTTTTTCATCATCAAATTGCACTTCCCAATAGAATGTAAAGAAATTCCAATAATGTTATAGTAAAATAAAATTACATATTTTTACATTTATTCCAAGGAGTGTTTTGATGATATCTTTTCCAAAGCCTGATGTAGAGCAGTTTCTACAAACTTTTTCCATTGAGAGATTTGCAATAAGCCCTGATGAAACGCAACTTGTTTTTAGTACGAATTTAAATGGGAAGTTTAACTTATGGGGAATGGATTTACCCAATCACTTTCCTTACCCGCTAACATTTATAAATCAAAGCTGTCAGAGCCTAGTATATGATAAACAAGGCAGATTCATATTTGCAGGATTTGATCATGACGGTGATGAAAATACTCAACTCTACTGTATACCATTACATGGAGGTGCTATGACACCGCTTGTAAATATTGAAAATACACAACAATTTATACCTATCCCTTCTGCCGATGGTAAACGTCTTTATTACACTTCATCAAAAGAAAATCCAATACATTTAGATGCTTATTGCTTACATTTAGAAAGTGGAAATGAAGAAAAGATTATTGAGGGCAAGGATTCAGCAACTTTCTTAATAGATATTAGTCCTGACAACTCTACCTATCTTTACTATAAGCACTTTTCAAATACACATATGCTACTTTATGCAACAGATGGTGAAGATTCCATTCAACTAACTCCGTCAACTGACCATCAGTATACTTGTCATGCTGGCATCTTCACGTCTAATTCAATGATTTATTTTATCACAAATTATCAATCTGATTTTTCATATTTAGCTTCATTTAACTTAACTACTAAATCATTTAAAAAAGTTAAACAAATAGAAAATGAGAATTTCAGTAGCATGAAATATGATAGAATGAATCAATTATTATATCTCTCAGGTGAAAAAGGTGTAGAAGATTATTTGTATGTTTACGATTTACAAAATCAAATATTGAAATCATTATCTCTACCTTGTCAAATCATTGATCAGTTCGAATTGAGCGAATCTGGTAGGTTGTATTTATTAGGCAGGAGTGCGACATATCCTCAAAACATTTACTATCGTTATGAAAACAAATGGATTTCATTAACTCAAAACAAAGTTCCTGGTATTTCTTCAGACGAATTAGTTGAGCCAGATGTAATTACTTACCGTTCTTTTGATGGATTAGAAATTGAAGCACTTTTCTATAAAGCCAAACCTGAAAATCATAATGGGGAATTGATTTTATGTCCACATGGTGGACCGCAGTATGCTGAGCGAAAAATTTACGACTCTTATTTTCAACTATTATTGAATCAAGGTTATAGTATATTTGCACCAAACTTTCGTGGATCTACTGGATATGGTTTAACATTTACCAAAATGGTAGAGGGAGATTGGGGAAATGGTCCACGACTTGATTTAATCGCTGGGTTAGATTGGTTAATCGATAACGGTTATACGTCAAAAGGTAACAGCATATTAATGGGAGGAAGCTACGGTGGTTATATGGCTCTTCTTTTACATGGGCGTCATGCCGATTATTTCAAAGCAGTCATCGATATTTGTGGACCATCTAATTTATTTTCCTTTATTGATACGGTTCCAGAGTTTTGGAAGCCCGTAATGGATCAATGGGTCGGTCATCCTGAACGAGATAAAAAAAAGCTAATTGAATTTTCACCAATTACATACATAGACTACATGACAAAACCAATGCTTGTTATTCAAGGAGCTAATGATCCTCGTGTTATTAAAGAAGAATCTGATCAAATTGTGCAGGCATTAAAGAACAAAGATAGAATCATAGAATATATGGTGTTGGAGGACGAAGGACATGGCTTTGCTAAAAAAGAAAACCAAATAGCCGTTTACAAAAAATTCAATCTTTTTTAGAGCAATATATTACTCCAAAAATAAAATCATAATAGTCTAACATTGAAATGGGTGTATCTGAAAAGAAATTTATTATTACTTTTCAGATACACCCCTAAGCTTTATGTCTCTCCGTTTTGAATGAATGTTACGCGTTACGCTCTTGTGCATCACTTTATTTTACTCCTTACCCTGAGATAAGTAAGAATCTGCAAATCTCATAAAACACAAAAGGTTTTCATCACATTTCTTTTTGGACATTCTCGTTTTCCTTTCATTTTTAAGGGTATTCAATAAAATAGCACAAAAATGAGAGGTGAGCTTTTATGGAAAGTGTGGATTTATATAATCAAAAGAGTAAAAGTGTCTCCATATCCATAACCGCAACAGTAAAAAATCATAAATTAGAAATCTCTGGACAAGACTTAGGGTCTCTAGTGGAAGAAGTATAGGGAGACTACGAGCATGAATATTTTTATTCTTTATCAGAAGAAGATACCCAAAAACTACATTCTTTATTAAAAAGTACCTTTAATTCAAATAAAGAATTACTTCCTCTTGTTCAAGAAACATTCAAGGGGCCAGAATGTGAAGCTAAATTCAGAGATTTTTGTAACGAGCATGATATTCATTACAGCTTCTTTTCTTGCTGATAGATTGTATAAGTTTTTCGGAGGAAATCATGATTTTTAGAGTTCTATTCTACGTTACTGAGCGAATTATCGTTTTTCTGAGCTCACAGCCAAATTCTACTCTTAACTTATATTTTTTAGTAAAAAAAGGGACCAATATCTGCATATAACAGTACACTGATCCCTTTTTTATACTTTATTTGATTAATGAAGAATTAGGAACAAAACCAATAACACCTGATTGAGATTTCACTAAAGACCAGCTACCTACTTTGTAGCCAATCTGAACTTTCTCATTTTTTGTAAGTGTACCTAATTGTGTATATGCGTTTGATGGTCCTTTTCTAATAGAAAGGGTATTTGTATTTACTGACATTTCTTCATTAAAAGTAATGGATGGCTTAACACGTAGAGTGTAATCAATACCTCTTGCCAGAAACACTGCAAAATCTGCACGAATAATACTTAAATTTGCACCGAAAGTTCCATCACCCATACCTTGAGCTATTCCTCTAGAAATTAAAGCTTCTGCTGCACCAGCAGTTGTATTTCCGTAATTATATTCAAATGCTCTACTAATCATTAGCGCCATTTCGCCACGTGTTACATTTGCATAAGGTTTAAATGATCCGTCTTTATAGCCTGATAATATTTTTAAATCTGCAGCAGATTGAATATAGCCAGAAGCAAACATACTAGTACTTACATCATTAAATGTAGATTCTCTCTGTGTACCATCTAAATTTAGTGCACGCCCAATCATAGCCGCCGCTTCACCACGAGTTACATTTAAATTAGGATTAAAGTTTCCATATTTATCGCCACTCGTAATATTTCCTTGTGCTAAATACGTAATTTCCTTAAATGCTCTATGTGTAGAAGGGATATCTTTGAAAATAGCGTTTTCTCCAGGATCAGTATCTCCTCCAGGAGTCTCCTCTACTTCGCCAATCTTAGCAATTGCAGCTCCTTGACTCTCCACACCTGTTGCAGATACAGCTTTTACACCATATGTGTAAGTTTTATTCTTATCTGCTGTTTGATCTACAAATTCTGTAGTCCCTTTTGAATGATAAATAACATCAATAATATTTTTTGGATCTTGATAAGAACCTTCCTTACTTCCGTCAAAGCGATAAATAACATATTTTCTTGGTTGAGTACTATTTTGATCCGTAATGACTAACTTAATTCCCAATGTCTCGACATTTGCACGTACAGCAGTTGGTTTTTGTGAAACTGTGTTACCTTTCCATGGTGTAGCTGGTGTTAATGCTTTGTAGTTATACATTTGCTGTTTAACAATTGTCGCATAACCCAAAGCATTCTTCTGATAATCTTTTAAAGAAAAATGCATTTGCCCTTTAGCTACACCGTTTGCTCTGTTCGCTAGTATTTGATTTGGAAGCTCCATTTTATTATTCCATGCGCTATCTGAGTCGTTACCAACTTTATAATCGGCTACTCCAATATATAAATTCACTTGGTGAACTTTTGCATACGTTTCGACTTCTTTACTCCACCAATCTAATAATTTCGAATAATTGGCCACTGCTAAGCTTCTAGACCAATAAATTTGTGGGGTAATATAATCAATTGATCCATCTTTAATCCACTGTCTTGTGTCTGCATATAAATCATCGTAATTATTAACTCCAGCTTGTGTATCACTACCAGTCGGATCTAGAGATTTATTGCGCCACACACCAAATGGTGAAATACCAAATTGAACATGCGATTTGATTGATTTGATTTCTTCATAAATATTTTTCACTAATACATTTACATTATTACGGCGCCAATCATCAACTGTTTTAAAGGCGGCTCCATATTTTTTAAATGCCGCTTGATCTGAAAATTCTTGTCCAGGAATTTTATATGGGTAAAAATAATCATCCATATGAACACCATCAATATCGTAATTCTCTACTAACTCTCTCACTGTAGAGATTAAATAATTTTGGACTTCAGGCATCCCAGGATTCAAGAAATATTGGGAACCATATTTAACTACCCAGCTTGTATTCTTAATGGCAGCATTATCAGCTGACAGAGTTGATAATGATTGATTTTTCATTGTAACACGATAAGGGTTAATCCAAGCATGAAGCTCCATCCCTCTTTTATGTGCTTCATCAGTCATTATTTGTAATGGATCATAACCAGGATTTGTCCCTTGTTTCTTTCCTGTTATGTATGATGACCAAGGAGCTAGTTTAGAAGGATATAATGCATCATTCGTCGGTTTCACTTGAAAAATAACAGCATTAAAATTATCTGCTTTCAATTTATCCAAAGTTGACTTTACCCAAGTTGTATATTGAGATTGATTCATACCAGCCTTCATGTCAATATTCGTTACTGTAGCAATCCAAGCTGCACGCATCTCATTTTTGGGAAGTGAATTGCTCGCACCCTTTGCTTGAATAGGAATAAGAGTAACAAATAAAGCAAGTGTCAGTACTAAAGACATCATGCTCTTTAATATTTTTCTATTCTTCATATATAAAATCTCCCTTCCTAATAAAAATTTTGTCATATAATCTTAGACTTAAATATTTTAATATATTTCTCTATCAACATACAGCTACTATTATACTTAATATTTGGTATTATTGTATCTATTAGAAAAAAATTGATATTCTTTTTAATAAAATTACATAAATATTCGCAATTTTTTCTATATTACTAGGCTGTTTACACTAACTTTGCTTCCAATAACAAGATGATAAACCTACACTTAATTGCTTTATACACTGAACTTTTATAAAAATAATAATCTTTTTGAGAAATGTACTTTTAATTAGTTCGTGCACCTGTCTTGCTAGAATCAAATGATGAGAAATTTACTTTGATAATAAAGATTGATTCTTTTTTTGATCTCGTAAAAAAAGAGCCTAATTACTAGACTCTTTTTTATGTATTACAAATTATTTAACTACACTGTATAAATGATCTACAGAAAAGCCCTTTGCCTTATAATAATCTAAAATTCCTAGATAAATAGCATTAGCCGCTCTAGTACGATACGAATTGGAAGCTAGCTTTGCATTATCTGATTTATTATCGATAAAGCCCAGCTCAACAAGCACTGCAGGCATTGTATTCTCTCTAAGCACATGGAAATTACCATGCTTTTCTCCACGATCCTGCGTTTCCATAGCTACTACTAAGCGGTCTTGAATTTTAGTTGCTAATAGCTTACTATCACTTACATTTGGATTAGTAGCTTTTGAAGCTCCATAATAATATGTTTCAGAACCACTCGCACTGCCATTAAATGAGTTAGCATGGACACTAACAAATGTTGTCCCGTTCACTTTTTGCGCAAATGCAACACGCTCTGAAAGCTCTAAGAAAACATCTGTTTCCCTTGTTAACTTCACTGTAAATGGTGTTTGAGCAATTAGTTTTTTAACTCGTAAGCTTACATCCAACACAACATCTTTTTCTTTCAGACCAAAACCGATAGCCCCTGGATCTTGATTACCATGACCAGGATCGATCACAATAACTTCTGAAGATAATTCTCCATTATCAGATCCACCATCGCCACCTGAAGAAATAGTATTACTTAAGTATTTACTATTCACAAAACCAGTGAATTTATCAGATTTAATAAGTGTCCAATTCCCAACATTATAGCCAATTTGGACTATTTCGTCTTTATTCAAAGTGCCAATCGAAGGATAATAAGTCAGAGGACCCGTTCTAACATTCAATCCCTGAGTATTTACATACTTCTCACCCGAAAAAGTAATAGTAGGCTTTAAACGTAATTTATAATCGATGGATCTAGCTAAGAACACAGAGAAATCTGCTCGAATAATCTTCAAGCTTTCACCAAATGAACCATTGGATACTCCTTGTGCAATACCTCTTGACATTAAAGCTTTTGCAGCTCCTGATGTTGTATTACCAAAATCATAGCCAAATGCTCGACTTATCATGATCGCCATTTCACCGCGTGTAATATTCTCATAAGGCTTAAAAGTACCATTGCCATATCCTGAAATGATTTTTTTATTAACTGCGGACTGAATATAACCAGAAGCAAAGTTACTTGCTCCAACATCTTTAAAAGATGTTGAACGTTTTGTCCCATCCAAATTTAAAGCACGTCCAATAAATGCCGCCGCTTCAGCTCGAGTAACATTTTGATTTGGCAAAAATCTCCCATCTGTTCGTCCATTGACAATATTCCCTTGAGCTAAATACTCAATTTCTTTGTACGCACGATGCTTTTCATTAATGTCTTTAAAACGAGTCGCTGCTTCTGTTGATGTGTGACTAAATGCGAATAAAGCGGGTACTACTAGTAATACACATAGTAGTAATTTTGTAAATTTCATTCTACTAAAGTTTCCTCCTCTACCTAGATGTTTTCTAGTTGTAGGTTGACCTACCAAACATTAATATAACATTACTAAATTAGTATACGCTAGCGTTATTTAATACTAATTCATTTGAATTATATCAAAATAAAAGTTATTGAAGAGAGAAGAAATCTTAATATTACCAAATTGAAATATGACCGTAATAAAACAAAGAATCTACTACTATTCTAGTGATAGTCGTAGATTGGATTTGAACTATACCTATCACTTATTGAGCAGTTTCTTACTTAATTACTTAGCATAATGAATAGGAATATATTTTACTGTTCGGGACACATGTCTCATTTTAGATTGAATTTCGATTAAAAAATACTCATTTTCCTATTAATTAGCAGACACATGTCCTATATCTATATGTCCCTTATCTCTATACTATATGTATGAGCTCATGATTATCTAGTAATCACAAATAAAATTTGAAAGCGTTTACCAAAAATAAAAATCAACTAGAATAGGAGTATTACCAATGATTAAAAATCCACTTTTTGCTGTTATCGCAACCGTTCTATGTTTAATGGGAGGGCTAATTATGAAGGCCTCATATATAGAAATATTTGCTTCTATCGTGTGTGTTATAAATGTTTGGTTAATTGCTCGTGAAAAAGCAATCAACTTTTTATTTGGTGGTATCGCTGTTGTATGTTTCATGTATATATATTTCCTAAAGGGTTTATATGCGATGGTTGTCTTATCCATTGCTCAATTATTCTTTAATGTTACTGGCTGGTATTTCTGGGTTAAAAATAAAGGTGAAATTGAAGAAGTAGCTAATACGTCAAAATTAAGTGTAAAAGGAATGATCACATGGGCTGCTATTACTTTAGGTGCAGCTGCCGTTTGGTCTTATTTACAAATGACTTTAACTGATGCTGTTAGTCCATTTTTAGATGCATTAACTGCAGTAATTGGACTTGCTTATAGGACTTCTCTTTTTCCTATTCAAATTTAACTTATCCTGTAGTATGGTATTCTACTACACAACTTGACATATAACAGTATAGGTTTCCATAACTTTAGACTTGATTTTCACTAATATAGCGATTTTCTCCTGCGTCCCAACCCGCTAGAACAAGAAACAAAGTAAACAATAGCAGTATAAAAATAACCGATGTCCATGAATGCGTTACATCATGTAAAATTATAAAGAGGAAAGGCCCTAAACCTGCAATAAAATAACCAAAAAGAATTATCTTATAAGATACAAGTTATTGAACAAAACCCACAGCACAATAATTTTCAAAACACCCACTATATTAAAAACACCCACTATATTAATAGTTTCATATGCCTAATACATTTATCAAGGTATACCTGGGTTACAATTCTACCCTCGTACCAATATTCTCTTGAATAGCTTTACTATAAACAGCAGCAGCTACTGCCAGATCAAAGTAAGCTGTTCCAACAGATTTAAAAAAAGTTATTTCTTCCTCATTTTCTCTACCAGAAATTTTCTTGGTAGATAGCTCACTAATATCTCCGTGAACCTTAGTAAAATTCCATATTCCTACATTGGAAGGAATAATTAAATCACCAGCTTCTTCTTTTGTCCCTTCTATCGTATCGACCACAATTTTCGAACAACGTAATATTGTTTCCTCATCTACTTCCTGCATATCAGGCAAATATGATCCAACACCATTGATATGTGTTCCTTCTTGGAGTGCATAGCCTGCAAACACTGGTGTTTTGGAACGTGTGCTACAAATTACAATATCTGCGTTTGATACAGCATCATTTGCTCGTTCCATAATGTTAATCTCGCCCCGATAATTTGAATGATTTCGAGCCAACTTTTCTGCAAATTGAGATGCTTTTTGTTTTGTGCGATTGTAAAGATGAATAGTAGTAATATTACGTACTTCAAGGACAGCTTGTAACTGTTCTTCCGCCATTGCTCCACAACCAATAACAGCCACACTTGAAGCACTGTTTTTTGCTAAATAGCTCGTTGCTATTCCACTTATGGCTCCTGTCCGCAAGCGTGTTAAGTATGAAGCATTTAAGCATGCCAGATGTTCCCCAGTAGTTGTATCACTAAGCATGATTACTCCTTGTGTCGTCTTCATTCCTTTTGCAGGATTTTCAGGAAAAATAGTAACGACTTTTACAGCTGCTTTTCCAATCGCATTCATTGCACAAGGCATATATAGTGCAGATGCATTATACTTTGGAATATCGAGCACAGTTCTTTTTGGATTGATTATGTTTCCACTAACAGCGTCTTTCAAGGCATTTTCTAAATCTTTTATTGCATCCTTCATCGAATATATAGATTGAATCTGTTTCTCGGATAGAATTAGCATAAACTCCCTCTTTCTTTATAAAAAAATTTTTTATTGGTGGAATTCTCTTATCCCCAACTGATTGCTCCTACTACCATCTCTAGTTTCGAGCACCTAGCGCTTAAACCAATCATGTTTGTTAAAGCATCTTTCTTAATATTTTCACTACTTCTTACAAACTTTGAATTTGGTCATGAAGTTCGTTGTAGCGGGATAGAAGACTATTTTTTCAAAAGTTATCCATTTTCTATACTATTTTATTTCTACATCAATTCTCTTTCCCCCTTGAAATAAAATGATTTTTTCTTTTAAGAATACTCATATATACAAAAAAAGTAGTGAGTGATCCTCAACTACTTTTAATAAGTATTTTCTTTTAAAAAAGAAATAGTAACTGTCGTACCTATCCCAACTTCTGATGTAATCATCAATGAATGACCTAGTTTATCAGAAATATATTTCACCATATATAATCCAATTCCTGTAGAAGCATCATTCTTGCGCCCATTTTGTCCAGTAAAGAAAGGCTGAAAAACTCTATGGAGATCTTCTGACGGGATTCCGATTCCTTCATCTTGGATACTTAATTGAATTTCACTACTATTCTCTTTCACGAATATATGGATTGTTTTATTCTGATTGCTATGACTATATTTAATACTATTAGAAATAATTTGACTAAGTATGTATGAACACCATTTAAAATCTTATATACCTCGATTGAAGGATCAATATTTTCTTTAGGAAAAACACCTTTATATATGAAATCCTTCTTCAATGCATTAATTACATGAGACACCATTTTTTGCACGCTAACTCTTTCAGGTATATAGTCTCTCGAAAAATCATCCATTCTTAATATATTTAAACAATCTTCCAGGTTTTCTTTTAATTTATGATTTTCATCCATGATATCTTGAAGATACTCTGATTCATCGTTGCATTCTTTCTCTTTTCGAATAGCTAAATCAATAATACTAATTGACACCTTAATATTATGTATCCATTGTGAAAAAGACGATCGTTCTGAATAAGTAACCTTTAAATCATATAGCTGCTTTTGATAATCAGAGTGAATGGCATTAGTTGTTCCAAAAAAAGCTCCTCTTCTAAAGAAGTTTCATTAAAATCAACTTCAGGACAATATTTGGCATCTTATATTTTCGAAATAAGAGAATAAAGCTTTAATCCTGAAAAGATTAAATAGACGAGTAGAATCAGTACACTACTTGATAACGGGAAAAGGATATCAGGTAAACCAGTTATAAAATACACATATAGTATAAAGATGAGTGAATTAATGAGATATACGAACAAAAAGGCCTTTTTTAATTTAAAAAGATTAGATATTAGTTGAATTAAAGACATAGCCAACTCCTCTTTTTGTACTGATAACATTATCGACCCCTAGATCACTTAATTTCTTTTTTATTCTAGTAATATTAACAGTTAATGTATTATCGTCTACATATGTCTTTTCATCCCACAATTCTTCTAATAGTTGTTCTCTCGTAATAACGTTTCAAATATTTAGATGTTATATAAACAGTATAATTCTTCTCTCTTAACTGATATGATTTAGCCGGTATTTTGATTTTAAATCTTCCCCCTAAAGGACTCATAATATTTTAAGAATTATTTTTATTGCACAAAAACATTTTTCAAGCAGATTGATTGATTCCAAAGTTGTCCAGCAGTAAGCTTGTTACATTATCCCTACGAATCAGTAAAACTTAAAATACACATTTCAATCCTTTTACAATTTTCTTAATACCGTGTTTACGTAAGCTTCTAGATGAAAATCATAAAAAAGAACAGGGGGCCCGAATTCCTATTCAAAGGATTTCAATCAGCAATGAATATTATCAGAATTATTATTCAAATAGCCATTCTATATGTTTTTTTATTAATCGGAAATGTCGCACATACCTATTTGCATATTCCACTACCAGGAAGTATTATCGGTTTACTACTCTTATTTCTAGCATTATCACAAAAAATTTTCTCAGTGAAATGGATTGAACAAGGAGCTAGTTTTTTGCTGGCCTTTCTACCATTATTATTTGTTCCAACTTTAGTTGGAATTATTAAATATCCCGAACTTTTTTATGGAAAAGGCATATTGGTTCTATTAGTTGTCATCATTAGCACAGTAATGACCATAATTGCAGCCGGAAGAGCAAGTCAATTCATCGAGAGCAAAACCAAAGATCGAGAGGAAAAGAAGAAATGTCACAAGCACTCATCGCAATCTTTATAATTACGTTAACTGTTATTCTATATTTATTTATGAATAAGATTTATGTACGTTACTCTTCCCCATTTCTTTCGCCGATATTAACAACCGTTCTAATGATTATTGCATTACTTATTTGCTTTCACATACCTTATGACACATATTTAGTCGGCGGAAAATGGATAAATTATTTATTAGGACCAGCCGTAGTTTCACTTGCTTATCCGTTATATAATCAACGAAAAATATTAAAGAAACATTTGCTTCCTATTGTATCGGGTGTTACCTTTGGATTGTTCGTTGGCATGATTAGTGGATCATTATTAGCCTTTCTATTTGGAGTAAGCAAGGCAATGATTCTCTCTCTTTTACCAAAATCGATAACAACACCTGTAGCTATGGAGGTTTCTTCTGAATTAGGTGGCATTCCAGCCATTACCGTTGTATTAGTTGTTATAGCTGGTTTTGTCGGAACTGTGCTAGGGCCTATTTTTATCAAGTGGAGCCGAATTCATAGTGAGATGGGAAAAGGCATTGCTCTTGGAAGTGCTTCCCATGCACTTGGAACATCAAAAGCATCTGAATATGGAGAACTTAGCTTCTCAATGGGCTCTGTTTCAATGGCTTTAACTGCTATCTTAGGAGCAATCATAGGATCGATTATTCCTTTCTTTTTCTAAGATAGATATTTTACTATTGATTAAGAACATCATATAAAAAAGGTGCCAACTATTTTGTTTTGGCACCTTTTTACATATCTTAAATCTCTTTTGTTTGATACTTTGTTGCAATTAGTGATTATTAAAAAAATTAATCGATTATTAATGTATTACTTAGCTAACTGTCATGATCAATAACATAAATTGCATCTTTTGGAAGTGTGAGAATTTCGGAATACAGAATATCTAAAAAATCTATATTACTTTTTTCATGGTCTATTCGTTTGGTATTATCATATTCTCTTTTTGCTTGTTCCATAAACTTCTCTTGATCTTTTTTTGTTACAGAAGTGTAATTCTGCTTGTAAATGACATTACCTTTTACAATATACATTAGCTTATACCCTTTACAAATCTTCAATTTTAACAATAGATGTTTCATACTTAAATCTTTATAACGATTTATTCCGTTCTTAAAATACTCGATTGCTCGAATAATATCTCGATACTTTGCAGCAGATTCAAAATGAAAGCTTTCAGCTTCTTGTTTCATCTTCTTCTCTAATTGCAGAGAAAACTTATCCATTTTCCGTATATCTTTAAACATTTCACGAATAGCTTCACTATTTTCCTTGATTTGAATATCAGTCATCTGAATTGGTAAGACATGATATTCAAACTCATAACCCGATTTATTTTTAGTGATAGGATAAACATTTTTCAATTCAGCCAACATGTTTTCGACAACATGCTTGCTTCTAAAAGGTCCATAACAGTCCTTTCCTCTTTCATGTACAATTGAAATTGGAGAGGATATTTGCTCATCTCCTACATGTAAATATACATATCGACTGTCATTTTTCATTTGCACATTAAAGTATGGCTGTACGCGTTTAATCAGTTCACACTCCAATAGCATTGCTTCTAAATGAGTATCAGTCGTGACATATTCTATATCATAGATGAATGGAACCATTTTCTTTACCTTTTCCCATTTAGGTGATTTTACAAAATAAGATTTTACTCTTTTTTTAAGACATTTACTTTTCCCTATATATATGATATTTCTTCTTGAATCAAGCATTTTATAAATCCCTGGTAAATCTGGAATATCATTTAATTTTGTTTTTACTAGCTCTCTTTGACTACTAATCAAAGCTGACCCCCACTATTCTTCATATACTTTAACCACATATCTTCCCTTCATACTATACAAGAAAAAATTGATTCTGACTCTATTTAAAAATAGTCCCACTCATTTCTAAAAAAGAAAGAGCTCAAACCTCTAACTATCAACAGGTTTAAATTTAAAATTTTTTTAATCTTCATTACATCTTTATAATATGTTTAATTAATTTGCTTTCTCTGACAAGGATTAAATTACCATTAACAAATTTATTACGTTTAGTAGCGTAATAATATGAGATATTGTAGTATTTATTTGTGATATTTTTCGCAAATTATATTTTTGGAGGTACATATGGAAAACACATGGAGAAATAACTCGATAATAGCGGGACTCTTCACAATTTTACGAGTTTGGCTTGGATACCAATGGCTTGTCTCAGGTTGGGGCAAGGTAACTGGCGGTGGATTTGATGCTTCTGGTTTTTTACAAGGAGCACTAGCTAAAGCTACAGGTGATCATCCTGCTGTTCAAGGGTGGTATGCATCATTTCTAGAATCATTCGCTATTCCTAACGTAGAAATTTTTAATGTATTAATTCCTTGGGGAGAGTTATTAGTAGGTATTGGATTAATTCTTGGAGCAGCAACTATTCCAGCACTTATAGCAGGAGCATTTATGAATCTTAATTTCTTATTAGCTGGAACAGTAAGCACAAACCCTATTCTCTATACAGCAGCAGTTATTTTATTATTCGGTGGTAGTGCATCTTATCTATTTGGATTAGACCGTTTCGCAGTTCCGTTTATTAAATTTCGTTTATTAAAAAAAGAAAAGAAAGTATTACTTTAAAAGAAGCACGTTTCTTTGTATTTGATTTTATTAGATTTAGCGAAATTTCTCCTAGAAAAAAATGCTTCTTCAAATAGATCAATACAAACAACAAATCCCAAAAGAAAAAGCTTGGTGTCCAATAAGAGATCCAAGCTTTTTTTCATTTTTAATTATCTATAGCATACCTACCATAGTAGTCTCATTAAGAAATATCAACTTGTCATTTAAAAAAATAAGTGCAAGCCAAACGGAATAAATATACTAGCAAGTATGCCTGTTAGAATCATAGTAACGGACCCGATCACCGCTTCATCACTACTATTCTTCAACAAGCGAGAAACACCTATAATGTGTGATGCACATCCCATAGCCACACCTCTCCCTACCCTACTCGTAATTCGAAAAACTTTCATCATTAACGGACCGATGATTGCACCGGTCATTCCTGCTATGACTACAAAAGCAGAAGTCATAGAAGGAATTCCTTTTAGCTGCTCTGATAAAGAAACAGCAATAGGCATAGTGACTAATTGTGGCAAAGTTGAAGTAATTATTTCCCTATCTAGCTTCAATACATATCCGATAGCTATATTAAAAACAAATAATATAGCAATTCCTGAAACAACTCCTAAAAATATCGGAAGAAAGATTTCTTTTAAAATATTTCTTTGTTTATAAAGAGGTATTGCTAACGAAACGATAGCTGCATCTAGAAAATATGAAAGCCACTTACCACCTTGGTTAAGATAATCCTCATGTGATAACCCGAAAATAATTAACAATAAAATAATCATAGCTGTAACTGTAACAATGGGTAAAGTAAGTGGTGACGAAAATCTATGATGAAGTTTAATTGCCACATAGTAGAGAATCATCGTTATCACGATCCATATCATTGTTCCGTCCCAATTCCTTTTTCTATTGTTTTTCTCCTATTGAATCTCCAAACATTATGACTTATAAAACCAGAGATTAGCAAAACAAAAGTTGTACTTACAACAACTACAAGTAATACTATACTTCCCTTTTGTAAAAAGAAAGAGCCATAATTCATTATGCCTGTTGTTGCTGGAATCATAAATATTGGAATGATAGCAACTAATTTTTCTGCACCTGTTTCAAACCATTTGACTGGCACAATGTTAAAAGCTAATAAAGTAAATAGAATAAGTAATGCTATTAAACTTCCTGGCAAAGGTATGTCGAACATTTTTTGAATCCAGCTACCCATCATACTGAAAGCTATTAATATCAATACTTGATATAAAATAGTGAACCATTTCATGTATCATTTCCCTCTCATTCTTTTTATTTTAATATTCTAATAATAATAACAAAATTATACATTTTATCCAGTTTTTATTTTAGAAGAATGCTACTTATTCATTCCCTTGGAATTTACACAAACATTTCATATATAAAGGAGGAATTTGTTTTATCAAAAGAAAAACGAGTCAAAAGTAAGCAACCATCACTTTTGACTCGCTCTTTCTACTGGATTATGTTAAAGACAACTGGTTCACTATGGATTCAATCCGTTCGCTTTCTACGGAAAAGAGACATACCTTCTCCCTTGTTCCTCTCTTTGATGGCTTGTATTACTTCCTTCTTCCCTTTTGTGACACTTAAGGAAAACTAAATGCTCCCCTTCTAGTAACTTATCAAGCATTTATATTTTCTATTATTACTCTTTGGCTTGCCCCTGTTCTCCTGCTTTTAAATCAAAATAGGCTTTAATGATTCCTTGACCAATATATTTATTGACTGGATCTTTGTCAGTTCCCATATCAGGCACTACAATCGCAAAAGCAATTTCAGGATTATCAAACGGAGCATAGCCAACTAATGTAAGATTGTAAGTTGGTTCACTCAAAAATGTCTTTCTTAATATTGGATCATAATAAAAAGATTGTGCAGTGCCTGTTTTACCTGCCAATTTATAATTTCGATAAGGTTCTTGATTAAAATAAGTATATGCTGTTCCACGTTGAACCTGATACACTCGTCGAAACCCTTCCTGAACATTAGATAATTCAGCTTTTGAATTATCTAATTGATTTAAGTACTCTGGATTAATTGTCTTAATAACATTTTCATTTTCCATTTCATTCGGGTTTGTTTCTCTAATTTCCTTTACTAGGTGGGGCTTAACACGATAGCCTCCATTTGCAATAGTAGATACATATTGTGCTAATTGCATTGGCGTATAAGTATCATATTGTCCGATAGCAAAATCCAGCAAAAGCCCAGGATTTTCAGCCGTTTGTTTAAAACCACTCGATTCATTTGGCAAGTCGATTCCAGTTCTTACCCCTAATCCAAACTGATTGAAATGAAATCTCATCTCTTCGAAAACTTTTGGATTATTAGGAAGTTTCATACCAGGAGAATACTCCCTACCTAGCATTCTAATCGCTACCTTAAACATATAAACGTTAGATGAACGTTGCAATGCAGAAATTTCATTTACTAATCCCATACTACTGACCGATTTTTTAACCCGTGCGCCTTTTAATTGAATTGGTCCATCAACTAAATAAGAGCCTGGTGAAATGGCACCCGTTTTATATCCAGTAAGAACAGTCGCACCTTTAACAGATGATCCCATTGCATAAGCTGAATTTATTGTACCCAGTGCATCATCTGTTACTTCATATTTTCCATTTTTTTCATTAATTCGCTTACCTGACATACTTAAAACTTCACCTGTAACAGGATTCATCATAACTACATAAGCTCGATCTAAATGTTTACCACCACTTCCAGATTTCGCCCGAATCAATTCATTAGTGAGAACTTCCTCTACTTTCTTTTGTAACCTAATGTCAGTTGAAAGGATTAAATCGTTTCCTTGCTTACCATCTTTCACTTTTTTTGAACCAATAATATCTCCATTATTATTCGTTACAATTTGATTCACTGCTTTTACACCTTGTAGAACATCTTCATACTGTAATTCAAGCTGACTTGTTCCAACTCGGTCGTTTAAGCTATACCCTCGCGCTTGATAGTAATCTAGCTTTTCTTTAGGTAAGCCTTTCTCAGCTGAAGAAACATTTCCTAAGACCGAACGAAATATATCACCGTATTGATATTTTCTATTCCAATCAATTACAATATCTACACCGGGCAGCTCATCAAGAGCTTCACTAACTCTAGCAATTTCTTTTTCGATTACATTGACATTTTTTATCGGCTGAGGAGTAAAAGCTCTTCCTCTTTTCATTTCTCGAAAAACAGCTAAAATCTTCAAGTCTTCATTAGAAAGTGTAGCTAGATCCTTAGATGTAATTCTTTCTAACTGCAAGTGGTACTGATCTACAGGCTTTAATTTTTCATCAGTTAATTCTTCCTGTGATAATTTAGCAACTGCTTTTTTGGGGTGAATGATCATCCAATAATCTTTCTTATCACGCTCTGTAATTCGACTAGTATCGACATCTATATATTGGATAAGTTTCTTAGCCGTTTTAAGCATAACTTCATTTTTTTCATGTTCCCCTTGAGTATAAACGATACTATTTACACCAACGTTATCTACGATAATATTATGATTACGATCTAAAATTCTTCCTCTAGGAACATTTTGCTTAATCGTATTCAAGTTCGTTCGATTTAATTCATCATTATACTTTTCACCTGAAACAATCTGTACAAAGCCTAATCTTATAATGAGACCTGCAAATAAAACAAAGACTACTAAAAATAATAGATTCAAACGATTCGTAGGAATGATTTTTTGCAATTTCTTCTTTTTAGACTTCAAACTTCTAATCTCCCTTCAGACTTTTCTTCTCTATAAAAGTACTTATAAAAACTAGACCTACTATACAAAAGAGTAAAACCATTAAAGGTTGAGGAAGAAGAATATATAGAAAGCTTACCCATATGAATACAATCCCGCTAATGATGCGAACATTCCTCAACATTTACATACTCTCTTATTTATTTTCATAAGAACCCCATTTCCTAGAATAAGAAAAGTAAGCCTTTACAGCTTTCTAGACAAATAATCTCGATTCCTGTCTTTTCTTAAAGTATGACTTATTCCATTTCTTTATTGTAAAAAACTCCATTCCATTTATTTTCCAAAGGCAAGTGTCAGCCAGTATCCCATATTAACGAAGTCTAAAATTAAAAATATTCAATCTAATAATTATATATTTGATTAATAACATCCTTTGTAATTCTATTGATTTTAATAGAGTTAATTGTTATATGGCATTTATTTATATTACCATATTTATCTTATTTGATGTCATGATTCAATAGTTACAGCAAGTTATAGGATTATTTACGCATATAGTTGATAAAGGCTCGGCTCACGGAAAATCAACGAGATTTTCTACATTCTGTAAAGTCAAAACCACCCGTGAGAACGGGTGGTTTGTTCTGCGGCTGAAAGCCTTTGTTACTGACCAAACCCTAAAGGGCTTTTGAATGGTTCGCCTTTTGTACTACTTTTACTGGCTTGACCTAAAAGGTCTTCCGCTCATTTTCTATTCTTTTTCTTTACCTCTTCACCAGTGAATGGATCAATATATTCCATCATACTTAGGTTCTGCGACTATATCTTCTTGTATTTGATTACGTATATAATTTTCTATTACCTTTTTATTTCTTCCAACTGTATCTACATAAAATCCTGTACACCAAAATTTTCGATTTCCATATTTATATTTCAGATTGGCATGACGATCAAATATCATCAAGCTACTTTTTCCTTTTAAATAACCTACAAATGCAGACACACTTAACTTAGGTGGAATGCTTACTAACAAATGCACGTGATCTTTACACGCTGTTGCTTCAATGATTTCTACACCTTTTCTTTCGCATAAAGTGCGTAGTATTTGCCCAATATCCTTCTTTATTCTCCCATAAATAACTTGCCTTCTATACTTTGGTGCAAAGACGATATGATACTTACAATTCCAAGTTGTGTGTGCTAAACTATTAGTGTCTTTTGACATAAAAAACTCCTCCGTATGCTTTTATTTTGGTTGGCGAACCAAAAATAGTTTAGCACCTCGGAAGAGTTTTTTTAATACCACGCTATAAGCTTTTTAGAACCCTAGGCATAGCCCAGGGTTTTCTTTTTCACAAAAAAACCAGAAACCTATATCTTTAGGTTTCTGGATTTAAGGCTTTAATAAGAACATCAGAAAAATATGTTGTTGTTTATATAAAATAGCACAATGAAAAACTGCCCTTTATCTAAGACTCTGCAATTATCCATCTGCAAGACAATATACAAATTACTGAACAAAATCAGCATTAGTAGTGAAATTTTCTGTTGGATCTAGTTTTAATATCCCTCGAATCTTTTGACTCAACTCTTTAAGACTTGTTTCATCTGCAACAAAGTATGAGGATCCATCTATTATTTGATCTTCCCCCTGTATTTCAGTAGATTGTATAGACAGATTTTCTGATTTTAAATATCGTTTTTGCAATGCATAGATTTGACTAGCAGTTAAATCTGTTTTTACATTTTTTCCAAGAATATCTGTAATTTTTCCTACTTTAAAAATGGTTCCAGCTGATATTAGTTGATCAACCGTAGCTTCTAAGAATTGTCTCTGTCTTTCATCTCTTGAATATGAAGCATCGACCGCTCTTTTTCTCATACGAACAAAGGCTAATGCTTCTTCACCTGATAAATGCTGTTCTCCTTGCTTAAATTCAATTTTTTCATTTGTATAAAAGTTCTTTTCCCAAAAATCTTTTTTCACATCAATTGTAACACCACCAAGTGCATCAACTATATCGCGAAAGCCATCAAAATTCACAGTAATATAATAATCTATTGGGATATCAAGAAGCTTCTCGACAGTCTCCATTTGAAGTTTAACTGCCCCGTATCCTGTAATAGAGCCATAACTATAAGCAGCATTTATTTTATGTATACCAGTATACTCTCCTGCATTCTCAATATGAACCCTTGTATCTCTTGGCACTGTAATCATATTAATTTCATTATTGTTAGGATCTAATGTTAAGATAATTTGTGTATCTGCTCGACCGTTTTTATTTTTGCTAGTGTACTCTTCTACTCCTAATAATAGTATAGAGATGGGGTCTTTCCCGAAGGTAAGAGCTTCTTCTCTAAGTTCTGATTTATCCCCTTTTCTTCCTATATCTGTTGTAGTATTATCCAGAGCTCCTTTCACCTTAATAAAAACATAAGCCCCGTAACAAGCTATAATTAAAACTACGATTAAAATACTGATCAATGTCCATTTTAATACACGTTTTTTGGATGTAACTTTCTTGGATTCATTTGTATTATTATTCACATTTGTTCTCACTTTCTAAATAATAAATTAAAGAATTTTTCATCTAAATCTATGATAAAAAGTTAAAAAGATTCGCAAAAATGAGTTTACTCATACCACCTCCTGCAAATCAAACTTTACCATATTTTTAATTGCTTAAATATTATATTTATATTACATTTGTCGTGTGTAAATGGGACTATTCGTTATAATGGTGAAGTTTTTCACTAACTTTATACTATATAATGGTTTGATTCATATATTTTTCAAAAAGAATGGTATTTAGATTGTTCATCATTTCGACCTTATTTGACAATAAAAAAGTGATACTACTTGAACAATAGTATCACCAATATATCAGATATAATATTCTACATTTTAATGAAAAATCCAACATATACTACATATAATATTGAAGTAAATTCGATTTATTTACTTTTCCACGTTCATTTCTAGGCAATGTATCCACAAAGACAATTTTTTAGGAGCTTTAAATGGTGCTAAATGGCGTTTACAGAACTGTGTTAACTCTTCAGAACCGAGGAGAGTTTCTTTATCCTTTAATTCTAAACATGCCAATATTTTTCTTCCTCAAATTTCATCGGGAACAGTATCTTTAAGTAAAATATATAGCCCTATAGTTTAAAACCATTGCTTCGCCACTAAAAAAAAATGCTAGATAAAAACGATGAAGTACTTATTCCGTGTTTCAATTTAGTAAATAACTTCATTGTTAGAAAAATAAAAATAAATACACTATTTAATGACCACTTAAATCTATTGAACTTATAGACTATAATTTTTATAGATATATAAACCACCATAGTGAATTATCAGAAAGGATAGATTAAGAGTTGAGTCAATCTCCAAAGCTTGAAGCTCAAATTACATTACAAAATGATTTTATAAATGAAAATCAAATGCAACACTTTTTTAATATATTATCAGCAAATGTTGAACGTTCTAGATCGCCTATAACAGTCTCCATGCTAAGCCTTTGCAACCAAACCGTTCTTCAAAAAGAGGACTATATTCAAATTGAAAATGCAATGGGGGCATTTTTGCAATCGGAAATTCGAAAATCAGATTTGATTTGCAAATTATCTAGACCATTAGAATGGTGCATCATTTTAACGTTAAGTGGAGAAAAAGAAGCTTATGCATTTATTAAGCGCTTATTATCTAACATCCAAAACAAAATGGAACCACTTTTCAATAAATATGACTTACAAATATTAACAACTATTAGTGAAATTAATAATTGTGATGCTTCCTTTGGCGAAGTAATTAATGTGAATAGACAATTATTAAAAAACGGTTTAAACAAATCCATTGTTTCCAGTTCTCAATTTAAAAAAAGAAAGATTGAACATATTAAAGTTAGTATTCTAGAGGATAATGAGATTTTTTCACAAGCGCTTTCTTCTACTCTTGAAAATCTTTCAATCAACCATTTTCAATTAGATATCCAAACGTTCCATGATGGCTATGAATTTTTACAATCTGATTGGTACTATACCAGCCATACCCATATTATTCTAGTAAATGATATTTTATCTCGTAAAAATGGTTTAGAGGTCGTCCACAGACTTCGAGAGCTTCCTAACAATAAAAAGTTTATCATTTTTATGATGACGAAACGCAAGTCTGAGCAAGAGATGATTAATGCTTACTCAAGTGGAGTAGACGAGTATTTGATTAAGCCACTTAATATCCGTTTATTTGAAGCTCTAATGAAAAGAGTGTTGGAAAGATTATGGTCATAATAGATATACCACTACATTTTTTATTAATCATTGTTATCGCTTTTGCTATTGTGCTATTCTGCTTATATTTGTACTTGGTTTACATACAGTTAAAGGAAACAAGAAAACAAAATAAAAAAACGAAGTATATTAAGAGAAAGCAACGGGATTGGCATGAATATTTGATTAATGACAACGATTTTTCAGTTACTTTAGTCCCCAAACAGGAATTTGAGATTCAGGGAGTAGAAGAGATATTTCTTGCTTACATACGTAATTTAACTGATGAAACGGTCCAGAAAAAAATAAAACGATTTTCAAATGAGTATTTAACGAAGCACTATGCAGAGTTACTTAAAAGTAAAAGTATAAGTGATCGGATACTCGCTTTGTATCGAATTGCTGATTTCCATATGGATTATTTAATAGAAGATTGTGAAAAACTTGAGGGTTATCGAATATCACAAGAAGAACGTTTTCAACTACTAAGAATTTATGCCCTTTTTAAACCTAAGACCTTTCTTAAAAAGTTAGTAGCAGAAGAAAATCTATCGGACTACGAATTTAAAAAATTATTACTAACTAATGATGATTGGTTTGTGCAAGAGCTTATCGAACATCTTCATAAACTAACTTTAGACCAACAATATTCACTAATTGATACAATTGGTTTAAAAAGAAATCTCGACTTTCTTCCTTTCTTAGAGAATTTATTAAACCACGAAGATGTAGAAATGAGAATCCGTTCGTTAAAAGCGATATATGAAATAGGGATAGTAAAAGATATTAACACTTATTTTTCTTTTGTAAATTCACCTCACTGGGAAGAAAGGTTAATGGTTGGTAAATTGTTCGAGTACATTCCATTATCTCGAACTCGCCCTTATCTGGAGCAGATGATCCAAGACCCCTCTTGGTGGGTACGATATCAAGCAGCTAATACAATTATGAATAGAAAGGGTGGTAAAGAAATACTACAAAACTTTATATCAACAGCTACTGACCGATACGCCGTTGATATAGCCAAAGAACTTTTAAACAGATAGAGGATGAAAACTGAAATGGATAACATATTCGAAACCATAATGCTAGTGTTAGGATGGATCATATTTTTCTACATGGCTTATGTTATTTTAACTTATAGTGTAATGCTAATTATTGCATTTACCCAACTACGAAAATTTCGAAAACTCGATATATCTGAACGAGATGATGAATACATTGATTCCATGTTTGCAAAACCCGTTTCTATTATTGTTCCTGCTTTCAATGAAGAAGCAGGAATTATCGATAGTCTCCATTCATTATTAAGCCTCCGATATCCACAAACGGAACTAATTGTTGTAAATGATGGCTCAACAGATACAACAAAGGAAAAAGTTATCAAGTATTTTAAAATGAGACCGATTTATAAAGCTGTAAGAGTACAGATAAAAACTGAACCCATTAAGCAAATCTTCCAATCAACTATTCATCCCCATCTATTTCTTATTGATAAAGAAAATGGAGGAAAAGCAGATGCGTTAAATGCAGGTATCAATCTATCTAAAAATCCTTATTTTTGTTCTATTGATGGAGATTCGATATTAGATGGGAATTCATTATTACGAGTAATGAGACCTATTATTATGTCTGATGGAGATGTAATCGCTGCTGGAGGGAATGTTCGAATTGCTAATGGACTTGATGTTCAATTAGGATCGATTTTTAGTAATGGCTTATCCAAAAACAGCCTTATTTTAATGCAAATTGTCGAGTATTTACGTGCCTTTTTAATGGGTCGTATTGCTTTAAGTAAATATAATTTAGTGTTAATCATTTCTGGAGCATTCAGTGTTTTTTCAAAAAAATACGTCATTGAAGTAGGCGGATATGCTAAAAATATGATTGGTGAAGACATGGAGCTTATTGTCCATTTACATCGTTATATAAAAGAAAAGAAATTAAAAAAAAGAATCGAATTTGTTGCAGATCCTATATGTTGGACTGAAACGCCCCATAGTTTATCAGACTTGAGAAAACAACGAAGAAGATGGCATCAAGGGCTAATAGAAAGCCTTTGGTTGCATAAAAAAATGACTCTCAATCCAAAGTATGGAACGATTGGTTTAATCTCCTTCCCTTATTTTTGGTTAGTAGAATGCTTAGGCCCATTAGCAGAATTAATCGGTTATATTTATATAATCATCGCCTTTTTTCTTGGTGATATATACTATGAATTTGCCTTTCTACTCATTTTGTTATTTATCATATATGGATCCATTTTCTCAATAGCTTCAATTCTATTAGAGGCATGGTCTTTGAGTGTTTATCCTAAAATAGCAGATTTGACGAAACTTCTTCTCATATCACTAACTGAAATTTTTTGGTATAAACCATTTACTCTCCTATTTAGATGTGAAGGTTTTATACGCTTTCTTCTTGGTAGGAAAGATTGGGGAAGCTTAAAACGAACAGGACTATCTAAGGAAGGAGCGTCTCAATGAAGAAAATCTATACGCTATGTTTAGTTTTGATTTCTATCTTAGTCATTCCATTTATTCTATGGCAAGTTCAAGAGGAGAAAAAATTGTCAATTGCCATCATTGATAAAACGGTAACAAATGAAAGCTTTCGGGAGCATTTAGGACTAACATGGCTATTAAAACATTTAAAATATACGAATAATGACGGAGTCCCATTTAATGCTAAAAATGATTATTTTGGCTTCGTACCAAATGAGAAATCAAAAAATTATAAAGTACGTGCTTTACCGACTAATTATGATAAATATGATGTGATGTACATAGCTGATACTTACGGTGTGTATTCAAAAGACATACCTAGGATAAGCCATAAGCAAAGAGAAGGCTCTCGTTCTGACAAAATATATGGTGGGTTAGAAATGGAAGAATGGGAAGCGATTGAAAGCCGTTTAAATCAAAATAAAAAAAGTTTACTCATTGCTGAATTCAATACATTTGCATCACCGACAAGTCAAGCTGTAAGGGAACGTGTAACACAATATTTAGGACTTGAATGGAGTGGCTGACTGGTAGATATTTTGAAGAATTAAATCCTGAAAAAAATGAAGAAATTCCACAATGGATCCTAGATAAATTCGGTGATAATTGGAACTATGATGGTGGAGGCTTTGTGTTAGTAAATGATTTCGACTATGAGGTAGTCGTTTTAGAGAATGAACCGCATATTCAAAAAAATGGAATCCGCCTTTCTTTTACGAAAGAAGGGAGAAAACAATTTACCCTTAGTGAAAGTCCCGATTATCAATACTGGTTTGATATCGTGACTCCAAAAGAAGGAACCGAGGTGCTTGCAAACTATCAATGGAATTTAACAGCTGAAGGGAAAAAACTGTTGAAACAACATCAAATCCCACTCCAATTTGCAGCCATTCTAAAAAATGAAAAGGCTCCTTCCACTAGTTATTATTTTGCTGGAGATTTTAATGACACTTCTGATGTACCTTTCTTTTACAAAATGAAAGGATTACAAAGCATTTATAAAATTGCTCATAGTTATTCAGAGCAAGCATTTTATTGGAAAACTTACGTTCCTATTATGGAATCTATATTGCAGGAATTCGAACAGACAGAAATGAAAAAAAGTGATGTATATTCTAAAGACCTTCAGCTTCCTGCCCGTATTAATGAAAATACATTTGAAGTGTTAAAGGATGGTAAATGGACGCCATTATCAGTGAAAGGTGTCAATTTAGGAATGGCTAAGCCCGGCTCATTTCCAGGAGAAGCAGCAATCACAGAAGTGGAATATTACCGTTGGTTTAAGCAGATTGGTAAAATGAATGCCAACACTATTCGCGTTTATACCCTTCATCCTCCTGGCTTTTATAATGCTTTGAAAAAGTATAATGACAGTCATGAAGAAAAAATATATGTACTGCATGGCGTGTGGATCAATGAAGAATTATTAGAAGAATCTTTAGATGCGTTTGACGAAGAAAACATGAAGGAATTCCAGAATGAGATGAAAATGATTTCTGATGTTATTCATGGAAATAAAATTGTGAAAGAAAAAGCTGGACATGCCTCAGGTGTGTACAAGTCAGATATATCCGAATATGTCATTGGATGGATATTAGGGATTGAATGGTATCCTTTCATGGTTGAAAATACAAATAAAATTCATAAAGATATTGGAGAGTATAAAGGAAACTTTTTTGAAACAAAAAATGCACAGCCATTTGAACACTGGCTTGCTATGCAAATGGACATTCTAGCACAATACGAAATGAAAACGTATCATTCTATCAGACCGATGAGCTTTACCAACTGGCCAACTACAGATATTTTAGAGCATCCATCAGATGCAACAGATGGTGAAGATATCGTTAGTGTTAATCCTAATGTTATTTATACGAAAAACGACATGGATTTAGCAGGTCAATTTGCATCGTATCATATTTATCCATATTATCCTGATTTCATGCACTACGATCAGAAGTATCAAAACTACGTCGATCATCGCGGAGAACATAATAGCTATGCGGGTTATTTAAATGCATTAAAAAGCGTCCATCGTCTCCCAATATTGGTTGCAGAATTTGGTATACCTAGCTCCCGTGGCCTAACTCATATAAATAAGTTTGGAAAGAACCAAGGTTTTATGACTGAACAAGAGCAAGGTGAGCTCATTAGTGAGCTATATGAAGACATTGTCGCTGAAAAAATGATGGGGGCTCTCATTTTCACATGGCAGGACGAATGGTTTAAACGTACTTGGAACACGATGGATTACGATAATCCTAATCGAAGACCATATTGGTCAAATGCGCAAACAAATGAGCAACAATTTGGTTTATTAAGCTTTGATCGTCTCAAAATTCAAGTTGATGGAGATGTTAGTGAATGGTCTATAGCGCCACTTTATGAAAAAAGTCAAGGAGATCTTAAACGTTTATACGTTGATCACGATGAAAGATATTTATATATCCGTATTGATTACGACTCGAATTCTAACGGCATTCCTAAACTATTATTAGATACAGTTCCAAATCAAGGAAATCACTTTATTTCTAATAATAAGAATATACGCTTCTCAAACGGGGTAGATTTTCTAATCGATTTAAACGAAAACAAATCACATATTTTAGTCGATTCATACTATGATATGTTCTTCTATCAATATAAGAAAAACGATGTTGCATCAGAAAATCTACCTATAAAAAATAGTGGAATATTCACATCCATACTTTATGCTTTAGATAAAGAATATTATAATCCTGAAGCAAACATCACATATGATTTTAAAACAACTGAAACTGGTAAGCTTAGACAAGGAAACGGTAATCCAAAATCTAAAGATTACGATTCATTAGCCGATTACTTTATTAATACAAATGATGGAATTATAGAAATACGGATTCCATGGTTATTAATTCAAGCAAAGGACCCAAGTCAAAAAGAATTTATTGGCGACCTTTACAAAAATGGGTTTGAAACTACAACCATCATCGATCAATTAAATATAGGTGTCTTATTTGAAAATGAAAATGGAATCATTAAAGACTCTTTCCCTGCAATAAATAACAACCAACTTTCAGCCATGAACGGTTACACTTGGAAAAAGTGGGACAAACCACTCTATCAAGAAAGGTTGAAACAATCTTATTATATTATTCAAAAGCTGTGGAATGAGAAGAAGTAAACAATTATACTTTCTTATACTACTTATATCTCAAGTATCATGAAAAACACTTTAACTCCAATTGAAACAGGCGTAGTAGAAGTTCATTTCTCTACGCCTGTTTTCTTTTCTTATCTGTCAAAAAAAAATGATACCTTCTTTTCACGATATCTAGATGAATATAGGTGCTTACTAAAACTGCTGAAAAGTAATTCTACTTCCTGATATTGTCCTTACATTACAAATCACTTTTTAATACTGATTAATTATAAGACTCCTCTCCTAAACTGTTATTATATGGATATAATATGTCTATAATGTGAAATCTCGCTATATAGTGAAAAAAAACACTTACATCATGATGATTTTTTTTGCTATAGTGAAACACAGACCCGTTGGTATCGTGGGGGTGTACTAACGAAATGGATACAAAATCGCTGATAATCGACATCGCGACAAGACTTTTCCAATAAAAAAAGAAATATGTGAAGGACAGTACGAAAAATAATATTTCGAAAGTTTACTTATCATTGTTTCTCCAATGGAAAAGCAGAAATAGCAAGAGCTTGCTTTTATTCTTAAAATCAAACGATTATAACGGATTTAATCAATTTTTGAAAAGTATCTGTCACCAGTAGTAGTAACAAAAGTCATAATTTGAAAGTAAATATCAATTAAGAAACGGAAGAATAGCTTAGATAATGAATGGGTATCTATCACAATTCATGATAGAATCGATGCGGAAATTCGCATCTGAAAATTCAGTGAATTAACCAGTGTAAACGATTAGCAGATGTTTATCACAAAAATTTGCGTTCTCTATATTTCATTAATAATGGCGGCTTCTATTGAAGGGAAAATGTTGCTTCACTTAAAACAAGCAACAGAACCCTTGAGAATGATCTTAAACGTATTACCACAATTATTGAAGGAGTTTTAACAAGTGAATAAAGAAATCAAAACAGGACCCATAATGGCTGCCCTACTGGTAGCCGGCTTTGTCGGGCTGTTTAGTGAAACAGCTTTAAATATAGCATTAGGAGAACTTAGCCACATTTTTAATGTGGATGCAACAACTATTCAGTGGCTAGCTACAGGCTACTTTTTAACACTAGGGATTTTAGTACCCGTAACAGGCATTTTAATGCAAAAGTTTACTACACGCCAAATGTTCATGGCGTCTTTATTTTTGTCCATTATCGGAACAGTGCTTGCTGCGTTAGCACCAGTGTTTAGCTTGTTATTAACAGCACGTGTCATTCAAGCAGCTGGACTAGCAATCGTTTTACCATTAACGCAAAATGTTATTTTCACCATTTTCCCACCAAAAAGACGTGGTACGGCAATGGGTGTAATGGGATTAGTTATTTTAGCAGGACCAGCGTTCGGACCTACATTAGCAGGAATGATTTTAGATACATTATCATGGCATTGGATTTTCTGGTTTACAATTCCATTCTTATTATTCTCTCTAATCTTTGGCTACATTTTCATTCCAAATGTTAATGAAGTTCGAAAAGTATCCATTGATATTCTATCAGTTGTGTTATCAACGATTGGTTTCGGTGGTGTTGTATATGGTGTAAGTGTTGGTGGAGATTTGGGTTGGACAAATACTACGGTTTTAGTAGCTATCATTGTTGGACTCATCGCCTTACTTATATTCGCAATCCGTCAAACCAAGATGGAACATCCAATGTTAAACTTAAAAGCATTCAAATACCCTATGTTCGTATTAGGACTTGTCATGAATATGATTACATTCTTGAATATGTTATCTATGCTTGTTGTATTACCAATGTACATGCAAATGGCTCTAACCATTTCAGCATTTGTAACAGGTTTAATCATGCTTCCAGGTAGTTTATTAAACTGTATTCTTGCTCCAACAATCGGGAGACTATTTGACAAATATGGCCCACGCGCTGTCATTACACCTGGAACGGTTCTCGTCGTGATTGGGTACGGATTATATGCCATGTACGGCACAGAAACAGCGTTATGGATAATGGCTGCCACACATATTATCATGATGCTAGGTATCGGCATGGTGCTTGCCTCAGTTCAAACAAATACATTAAATGCATTGCCAAGACAATATTATCCAGACGGGATTGCAATTACGCAAACCTCTCAGCAAGTATCTGGAGCTATAGGTATTGCTGTCATGGTTTCACTTTTCTCTGCCAAACAAACTAGTTACGTATCTAGTTTCGCAAATGATGTATCAGCTGCTGCTGCTACAGGTTCATCATATGTGTTTAAAATTAGCTTAGTATTAGCAATAATAAACATAGTGCTTTCATTGTTTATGAAAAAAACGCAGTAATAAGAAGCGCTAGCGCACATTCAGCTCCGTATTGACTGATCCCTTCGACTAAGATACAGTAATACTTTACTCAGATGAATCTGAACCTTAGTCGAACCAATAAATCTTTTAGGGATACTCGAATGTTCTCAAGCCCCATGTTCTAAAGGCGGGATAAAGGAATTCGAAATGCATAGAATGCCTTTCCATCGTCAACCAACATAAGACGAGCTAGATAAAAGATTGATTATTAACCTTCTGGATGGATTGGCTTATGATCTAGAGCCAATGGTTTTCTACACTGAACAACACAAAGAGTTGTTAAGCGATTCGATATTGACTAGAGAATCTCTATCTGAGAAAGAAAAGGAATTAAGGAAAACAAAAGAAACCATTATGAACAAACCTGCTCAAAATGGTTTCTTTATTTACCTTAAATCTATTCATATCTTAGATTACTATTCTATTTAAAATGCTGCTGTCCAGCCAGCATCAGCTGTAATAACTGTTCCATTTACAAAACTTGAATCATCAGAAGCCAAAAATAAGGCAACGGCTGCGATTTCTTCTGCCTTACCTGTTCGCGGCATTACAGCTTGTACTGCTTGGGTTCTACTTGCACCAAATTGATTAATATTTGTCATTGAAGCAGCGATATTTGTTTCAACACCACCAGGCGCAATTGCATTACAGCGTATACCTTTATTAGCATACATATAGCCAGTATTCTTTGTAAGACCAACAACTGCATGTTTGGATGCTCCATAAGCCGCTCCTGCATGAGCACCGTTTAATCCTCCTGTAGAAGCTGTATTCACGATAACACCTTTTCCTTTTTCTAAAAAGATTGGTATCGCTTTTCGCGTTGCTCTCATGACACCTTTTGTATTTATATCAAAAATCAAATCCCATTTTTCGTCTGTAATATCACCAACAGGCTCAAAGCCATCCATGATGCCTGCGTTATTCACTAAAATATCCAATGTTCCATACTCACTTACCGCTGTATCAATCATGTTTTCAACGTCTTCTAATTTTGCAACATTCACTCGTACTGCCTTAGCTTCTCCACCATCATTTTTGATACCTTCTACTACTTGTTCTGCCCCTTCTAAATTAAGATCAGCTACTATTACTTTTGCTCCTTCTTTTGCATATAATTCTGCAATAGCTTTTCCCATACCTGATGCTGCCCCTGTTACTACTGCAACTTTCCCATCCAATTTCATAGTCGTACTCCCCTTTGTTTGAATATTCATTTATCCATGTACGTAATACAAATCCCATTTGTATACTTCTAGTTTAATACTCTATAATTTATGTATCAATATACAGATTAATCGTAAAATGTTGATAAATAAGGATTTCTTCAAAATCTGTTCAACTAGAATACGATAATAAACATTTGAGTGAGGTTTTGTTTATGAAAAATAATAATCGAAAAGTTACTAAATCAAAAAAATCCTTAAAAGACGCATTGTTATCACTTATGAAGAAAAAAGATTTTAACAAAATTACAATAACAGATTTAATAAATCACGCTGATTTAAACCGTGGCACATTCTATAAACATTACCAAACGAAAGAAGAGCTTCTAAATGAAATTATTGATGAAGTGATAGAAGATTTGATTCATTCTTTTAGAGAACCCTATTTACATACTTCTAAATTTTTTATAAGAGAGCTTACAAGTTCGACGATTAAAATTTTCAAACATGTGGAAGCTTATTCTAATTTTTACACGACCATTATAAACTCCAATGCTTTACCTGGATTTCAAAATAAGATATGTGATGTATTAAAAGAAGTCGCACAACATGATTTAGAAATAGTAAATGATCAGAATAAGAATATTGATCCCGTTTTATTATCTAGCTATCATGCCTATGCCCTTTTTGGATTAATCGTCGAATGGGTAAAAATGGATTTCAAATATTCACCTAACTATATGGCAAAACAGTTAATTGAAATATTAAATTACGATTCCATTAAATCAAGCCGAAACATTATTAAATCGAATCTATAAAATAACTAATCCAGACCCTTAACTAAACCTTTTAAAAGAACAGAGGCTGTCTAAAAATGATGTTTTATCCTTAACTAGACGTCTCTACGTTTTAGATTATCTAATTTTACATATCTACTATTATGTATACGTAAGCAACAACATCTAAGCTTTTTTAAGACTGTCATAGAAACAGTCTTTTTATTTTGGCGGTTTTCACATACTTTGTCGCCTATGAACAAGTAATAATATAGACTGAGTTGAATTCTGCTCCAGCTGCTCGCTTTCCTCGAGGTAAACGCTAAGCCTCCTCTACTATAGTACTTGGAGGAACTCACCTATTCTGCTGCTCCCATAGGAGTTCCTCCCCTCACGCTCTAATCGACCTTTTTACACTCATTTTATTCACTGAACATATTTAAAAACAACAATCTATTAGAAAACAACCTTTTATATAAAACTTCAAATTAGGCTTCCATTTCATTTTTATGATATGATACGATATATATCGATTAATATTTATAGATATATCTTTAAAACAAAATCGTAATAGAAGGAGGAGCTAACATGAGATTAAATCGAAAGCATAACGGCTCTAAAGGAAGAAGAAAAGGGAAAATTCAAATCGCGATTCTCCATCTGCTTAACGAAGAGCAAATGCACGGTTATCAAATGATTAAAAAGCTCGAGGAAAAATCAGATGGATACTACGTGCCAAGTGCAGGAACTATTTATCCTGCTCTTCAAGAGCTACACGAAAAAGGTTTCGTAGATATACAAGAGAATAACGATAAAAAAGAATATCGTCTAAATCAACATGGCAAGCAATTTCTACTTGAGTGTGGAAAAGATGGAGAAGAATTTTGGAGTCATTGGAGAAATCGAATTATTTGGAAGCAAACAAAAGAATGTCAACAAATTCAAGAGCAATTATCTAGCTGGGAAAATGAAATGAGAATAGCTGAGAAATATGTAGCTTCTAATCTACAAGATGCACACGAATTAATGAATATACTTGCTGATGCCAAAGAAAAACTTGTACGTTGGAATAAACTACATGAGTAAACTATTTTTTGAGAATAACCAGGTGAATAATAATGCAAGCAGCTAAACATTTATTAAAATATTTAAAACCTTATACATATTTAGCAATCATAGGTCCTCTTTTAATGGTAGTTGAGGTCACAATGGATTTAATCCAACCTACCATCATGCAACATATCATTGATACGGGAATAGCTAATCAAAACCACACTTATGTCATTACAATGGGATTATTAATGATTTTAAGTGCTATTATTGGCTTGATTGGAGGAGTAGGCTGTTCGATTTATAGTTCGAGGGCAGCTGTTCATTTTGCATCCGACATAAGAAAGGATTTGTTCAATACCATAACTCATTTTTCAAGCCGTAATAAAGATACGTTCGGTACAGGTAAATTAATTACCATTATGACCAATGATGTTGAAACGTTACAAAGAGCATTAATGATGACTTTAAAAATATTTGTTCGAGGACCTCTCTTATTTATCGGAAGTGTTGTCATTGTCTTTCTTACAGCGAGACAATTGTTCCCTGTACTATTGGTTGTCGTTCCAATTTTAATGATTTGTATGTATTTCTTTACAAAAGTATCAGGAACTCTATTTCAAAAAGTACAAGAAGCAATTGATTCTGTAAATACGAAACTACAAGAAAATTTGGCAGGTATTCGTGTTATCAAAGCGTTTAATCGAAAAGATCATCATATTAAAGAATTTACTAATGTAAATAGTCATCTTACCCAGAAAAATATTCGTGGCGATCAAATGGTTGGGATTTTAATGCCTCTTACTATGTTTATCATAAACATGGGGATTGTCGCTGGCTTATGGATGGGAGTTATTAAAGTTAGTAATGATACGCTACAAGTAGGTGTTATTCTAGCCTTTATTAACTATTTAACAATCATTATGAATGGATTAATATCCAGTAGCAATGTGTTAGTTCAAATTGCGAGAGCTTTTCCATCAGCTAATCGTATTCAACAGGTTCTTCAAACAGAAACAGATATTCAAAATAATAAACATGCATATACACCTACCGTTATTAAAGGAAAGGTTAGTTTTAACAATGTAAGCTTCAGTTATAGTAAAAATGGAGAATATATATTAAAGAATATATCTTTTTGTGCACAACCTGGTGAAACAATTGGTGTAATCGGTACTACTGGAAGTGGTAAATCAACATTAGTGAAGCTCATACCCCGCTTGTTTGATTGTGATAAAGGTGATATTGAAATTGATGGAATTTCTATAAAGAACTATGATCTTCAAACTCTTCGAAATGCTATTGGTTTTACACCTCAAAAAGCTACATTATTTTCAGGTAGTATTGAAGAAAATGTAAAGTATGGTAGACAAGATGCGACTGACGAAGAAATGAATACAGCACTATCTTCTTCGTGCGCAAGTGAATTCGTTTCAGTATTTGAAGATGGATATCAACACGAGCTTTCACAAGGAGCAACGAACTTATCAGGTGGACAAAAACAAAGACTATCCATTGCAAGAGCGTTTATTAGAAGGCCTGCTATTTTAATATTGGATGATTCAACTTCTGCAGTTGATACGCTTTCTGAAAATACTATTCAAAAAGCGATTAGAGAGCAATATAAGGATTGTACAACTTTCGTTGTTGCTTCAAAAATCTCTTCTATTAAACATGCGAATCAAATATTAGTAATGGAGGATGGCGAGCTTGTAGGAAAAGGTACTCACCAACAATTACTAAAGGATAACAACATTTATCAAGAAATCTATTCTACTCAAGTTGGAAAGGAGCGACAACTGGATGAATCAACAAGTAAAATCTAACAGACCAACTCCAACTGGATTCGAACGTGGTCATCGTTTTCAAGGTCCTGTAGTAAAAGCTACAAATCAGAAAGCTACATTAATTCGAATATGGGAATATGTACGAAGACAGCGTAATGGTCTCATCATAGCAGTTGGTTTAGTCATTCTTTCCACACTTTTAACTCTTATAGGACCATTTTTAATTGGAATAATTATTGATGATTATATTATTCCAAAAGATATCGATGGCACATTCTATATGCTAGTATTGTTAGCATCTGTATATGTAGGAACATCCCTATTTTCATGGTTTCAAACGTATGTGATGATTCATGTTTCTTTAAAAACAATCCAAACGCTTCGTTTAGATTTGTTTAAAAAGCTACAAACATTATCTCTTCGTTTTTTTGATCAGCGTTCACAAGGTGATTTAATGAGCCGTGTAACAAATGATATAGACAACTTGAATATGGCTTTAAGTCAAAGCATTGTTCAAATTGTCTCTTCTATTCTGACTATTATTGGCGTAACAATTGCTATGTTTGCATTAAATTGGATGCTAGCGATTGTGACACTTATCATCATTCCGTTGATTGTATGGACTACAAAACAAATAATTAAACGGAGTAGCGTGAACTATTCTGAAAGGCAAAAAAATCTCGGTCAATTAAATGGCTTTATTGAAGAATCTATTGCAGGTTCAGAAGTTATCACTTTATTTGGTAAGGAACAAGCAACTACCATGCACTTTAATACTTTGAATGAGAGATTAAGAACTTCCGCTCTAAAAGCAGAAGTTACATCAGGATTTCTTGGCCCACTAAATAACTTCATGAACAATCTAGGGTTGGGTCTTGTAATCGGAACAGGTGCCATTATGGCAGTAGGCGGTCATGTGAGTGTAGGTATAATTGCTGCATTCGTAACATATACTCGACAATTTTTCCGCCCCATCAATCAAATGTCTAATTTATTGAATACCTTCCAATCGGCTATAGCTGGAGCAGAGCGTGTTTTTGAAATAATGGATGAACAACCAGAATCTATCGATTGTAAAAAAGGAATAGAAAAAGAACATATCATTGGTGATGTGGAGTTTGAAAATGTCTATTTTTCATATAAAAAAAATACAGCTATCTTAAAGAACATTTCGTTTACAGCAAAGGCTGGACAAACGATTGCATTAGTTGGCCCAACAGGTTCAGGTAAGACAACCATCATCAATTTATTAACACGCTTTTACGATGTGGATTCAGGAAAAATTTCCCTTGACGGTGTAAATATACAAGATTTTCAGTTGAATACTATAAGAGAAAAGGTAGGGGTAGTTTTACAAGATACGTATTTATTTTCGGGAAGCATAATGGAAAATATTCGTTACGGTCGTTTAGATGCTAGCGATAAAGAAGTTATAGAAGCTGCGAAGATTGCCCATGCCCATTCTTTTATAAAATATTTACCAAACCAATACGATACTTTAATCCTGTCTGGAGGAACGAATTTAAGCCAAGGACAACGACAACTTATAGCAATTGCAAGAGCAATTCTTGAAGATGCCGATCTTCTTATTTTAGATGAAGCTACTTCAAATGTTGATACTCGAACAGAAGTCCAAATTCAAAAAGGATTGCATAATTTAATGCAAGGACGAACAAGTTTTGTCATTGCCCATCGTCTAAAAACGATTGAAAACGCAGATAACATTCTTGTTATAAAGGATGGAGAGATAATCGAGCAAGGTTCTCACCACACTCTAATCGACCAGAAAGGGTTTTATTATCAGTTATATAATAAATTAGATGTAAATAGTTTTGAGGGAGCTATCTAAAAAGTGAGTAACCCTCACTTTTTAGATATTTCTACAAATTTCATTGCTCAATTTCACCATGCTTATCGGGTAAATACTAATTAACAATTGGAATTTGCTCGTTATTTTTCCAATCCATAATAAATCCTTTTTGCACTGGATTTAGGTTCTTAGGCAAATTATTCTTTTTGAAGAATCGATGTTCCCGATTATGTGAATCTTTTATTTTTACCTTACCAGTATACTCTGTAGCATAAAATATGACTTGAAGATTAAAGCCCTTCTTTCCATTTTTGTAAGTAACAAAGCATTCTCTACCGGAATGGATACCGAATAACTGCATGTTTTCAACAGTTAAAGCTGTCTCTTCAAGTACACCTCTAACAGCTGTCTCTTGATATTTTTCTCCTAATATCATCGTTCCACCAGGAATATGCCAATTCGTTTCTCCTGCTTTTCGTTGCAGCAAAATTTTATCTTCTTTTTCTATGATAATTCCACAATGAATTGTTAATAATACATTGTTATCTATTTGATCTTTCAGTAATTGAATATTGTCAGACACAATCGGACTCTCCTTCTATGCATTGTTAGGATTTATTATACTATATGGAAGAGTATTTTCTTGTGGATATATAGAAGATTATCTAAACTTTGAATGAATAAAAATACAAATCTTCTATATAAAATAAAAATATCCTTTATATTGTATTGTGTCACTACAATATAGAGGATATGATTATTGAAAGAGAAACGCATTATTTAGCTTTCTCATTCTTATATTTTTTTCTTTACAAGGCTACTTTTGCTTCTAACAAATATTGGTTAACACTAGCCGCTACTCCACGACCTTCTTTGATTGCCCATACAACTAAGCTTTGCCCGCGACGTGCATCTCCTGCTGCAAAAACCCCAGGTACATTAGTTTCAAAGTTTTTAATCGTAGTAGAAATACGATTATTCTCTACCTCTACTCCAAAACGCTCTGGTAGTGTCTTTTCAATACCCTCAAAGCCGATTGCTACAAATACATACTGAGCTGGCCATACACGTTCAGTTCCAGGTAATTCATTAAAATAGTAATTTCCATCCTCCCCAAGTACTTTCTCCATTTGGATTGTATGGAGTTCCATTACATGTCCGTTTTCATCTTTACTGATTTTTTTCGTCTGAATACAATATTCTCGAGGATCGTATCCCTTTGCATCATTCACTTCAGCGTATGAGTAGTCTAGCGTATAAACATTCGGATCTTTCGGCCATTGATTTTCTTCCGTACGGTTATTTGGTAATTCAGGATGCTTACCAAATTGATAAACTGATTTGCAATTCTGGCGAATAGCAGTAGCCACACAGTCTGCCCCTGTATCACCTCCACCAATTACGATGACATCTTTGCCTTCCACATTTAGTGCTCTTTTATCTTCAAATTTAGAATCTAGAAGACTCTTTGTTACATCCTTTAAATAATCCATAGCTAAATGAACGCCTTTAGCATCAGAACCTTCCATATTAAGTAGACGCTGCTTCGGAGCACCAATACATAGTATTACCGCGTCATACAGTGAGTGTAATGATTCAGTTGAGACATCCACCCCTACATCTACTCCACATCTGAAATCAATACCCTCATCTATCAATAGGTTTACACGACGCTCTATTACTTCTTTTTCAAGCTTCATATTCGGAATGCCATACATAAGTAAGCCTCCAGGACGATCAGCACGTTCATAAACCGTGACTTTATGTCCCAACTGATTTAATTGATCAGCCGCCGCCAAGCCTGCTGGACCCGAACCGATAATAGCTACCGTTTTCCCCGTACGATATCGTGGAATCCTTGGTACAACCCAACCGTTTTCAAAGCCTTTGTCGATAATAGTCCGTTCGATTGATTTGATAGCAACAGCAGGATCTGTTATAGCTAACGTACAAGAACCTTCACAAGGAGCAGGACAAACTCGACCTGTAAACTCAGGAAAATTATTGGTCATATGCAGTCGATCTAGCGCCTCCTTCCATTGTCCTTTATATACTAAATCATTCCACTCAGGAATCACATTATTGATTGGACAACCCGCCGCTCTTCCTTGGATTTCAACACCCATATGGCAGAAAGGGGTCCCACAGCTCATGCAGCGAGCCCCTTGTATTTGCAATTGTTCATCAGACAGCCTAGAGGCGTACTCTTTCCAGCTGGAGATTCGCTCTAGCGTTGGCTGCTCTTTTACCTTTTCACGTTTATATTCCATAAATCCAGTAGGTTTCCCCATCTAGAATCCCTCCTCTATTTTATGATGTTGCAACTTTCTTACTAGCAGTTGTTTCCACGAATGCTTTCATTTCTGCGTTTTCATCCTTTAAGCCTTGTAACTTATGAAAATGAATTTTATCAACCATTTTTTTATAATCACTTGGTACAACCCTTACAAATCTCGAAACCATTTGCTCCCAATTTTCTAAAACTTCACGTGCTTGAGAACTATTGGTTTGTTCATAATGCTGCATAATTAAATGACGAACAACATTACGTTCTTCTTTGTCTTCTAACTTAGCAAATTCAATCATTTCCATATTACATTGCGCTTTAAATGCTGCTTTATTGGTTGGTAAGACATATGCAATCCCACCTGACATACCTGCACCGAAGTTTTGACCAACATCACCTAAAACAACAATCCGTCCTCCAGTCATATATTCACAACCATGATTTCCGATTCCTTCTACTACAATGTTAGCCCCTGAATTTCTAACAGCAAAGCGGTGTCCTGCACGTCCATTTATAAATGCATAGCCACTCGTTGCTCCATATAAACATACGTTACCAGCTATCACATTTTTCTCATACTCACCATTAATCGGTGACTTAGCAATAACTTTTCCTCCTGATAAACCTTTACCGAAATAATCATTTACATCACCTTCGACTAACATTGTCACACCACGTGGAATAAAGGCACCAAAACTTTGTCCTGCATGACCATAGAACTTTAGGTTAATCGTATTTTCTGGTAAACCTTTTTCACCATATTGGCGTGAAATTTCACTCCCAATAATCGTTCCCATAACACGATTTGTATTCTTAATAGGAAATTCTACGTTTACTTTCCGTTTCTCCACAATCGCATCTTCTAACATCGGTAATAAATGCAGCATATCAAAACTTTGCTCAATACCATGATCTTGCTCACGTTGTTTTGTACGATTCCCTTGAACTTGATAAAGAAGTGTTGATAAATCTAACTGACTCGCTTTCCAATGTTGCTTCGTCCTATCTGACACTTCTAATAAATCTGTTCGCCCTACCATTTCCTCTACCGTACGAAAACCAAGAAGTGACATGTATTCACGCATTTCACTGGCTACAAATCGCATATAATTGACAACATGATCCGCATTCCCCATAAACTTAGCTTGTAACTCTGGATTTTGAGTTGCAACCCCAACTGGACAAGTATCCATATGACAAGCACGCATCATGACACATCCTAAAACAATTAGTGGCGCTGTTGCAAAACCAAATTCCTCAGCACCTAACAGAGCTGCCATCACAACATCTTTACCTGTCATCAATTTACCATCTGTTTCTAAAATAACGCGATCACGAAGACCATTTAACATCAACGTTTGATGTGCTTCCGCTAGACCAAGCTCCCACGGAAGACCTGTATGTTTAATAGATGTCCTTGGTGAAGCACCTGTACCACCATCATATCCAGAAATGACAATTACATCAGCTGCACCTTTTGCGACACCTGCTGCAATTGTTCCTACTCCTGATTTGGATACTAGTTTGACTGAAATACGTGCACGTCGATTAGCATTCTTCAAATCATGAATTAATTCCGCCATGTCCTCAATGGAATAAATATCATGATGAGGCGGTGGAGAAATTAATCCAACACCTGGAGTTGAACCACGAACTTCTGCAATCCAAGGATACACCTTGTTCCCTGGCAATTGTCCCCCTTCACCTGGTTTTGCACCTTGAGCCATTTTAATCTGTAGCTCATCTGCATTTACCAAGTAGTGCGATTTAACACCGAAACGACCAGAAGCAATCTGTTTGATAGCACTTCGACGATTATCTCCATTTTCATCTAATACATAACGTGCTGGGTCTTCTCCACCTTCTCCACAATTCGAGCGAGCGCCTAGACGGTTCATAGCGATAGCCAATGTTTCATGCGCTTGTTTAGAAAGGGAACCATATGACATTGCACCTGATTTAAAGCGTCTAATGATTGATTCTACGGATTCCACTTCTTCTAATGGAATTTTTCGATCCGCTTTTTTAAAGTCGAATAAGTTACGTAAAAATCCAATACGCTCTTCATTAGCCATTTCTGCATATTTTCTGTATAACTCGTAATCATTCTTTCGAGTTGCCCACTGCAACGTGTGAATCGTTTTTGGATTGAAGGCATGATGTTCACCATTTGAACGCCATTGAAAGTCGGAGCCCGAATCAAGTTCAGCTAACATACATTTCATAGCAGATTCATGACGTCTTTTCGCTTCTTCACCGATTGTTTCAAGATCTATACCATCGATTTGAGTAGTAGTACCTGTAAAGTGCTCTTCAATCACTTCTTTACCAATTCCCACTGCTTCAAAAACTTGAGCACCTCTATATGATTGAACCGTAGAAATCCCCATTTTCGACATAACTTTAACAACACCATCAGATACTCCCTTACGGAACTTCTTCATCGCTATTGGATAATCTACCTTCAAGTTGTCTTTTTCGATAGCTTCTTGAATAGTTGCATATACCAAATATGGATTTATGGCATCTACACCAAAACTAATAAGTGCAGCAAAATGATGAACTTCACGTGCTTCTGCACTATTAACTATAATACTTACCTTCGTACGCAAGCCCTCTCGTACTAAATATTGATGTAAGCTACTTGCCGCAAGAAGAATAGGTATAGTTGGAACACTAGCATCTTTAACTTGATCACATAGCATGATTAAACTTTTTCCTTCTTCAATCGCTTGAACAGCTTGTTGTCGAATTCGAACTAATTCAACATCTAAAGTATCCTTGAATTCAAGTGAAATAATGGTAGATTGGAAGTCGTGTTCTTGACATTCCAACAATTGGCTATACTCACTATTTGTCAATATAGGGGTATCTAAAAAGATACGGCGAGCATTTCCTGCATTGGGATGAAGAAGATTTCCTTCCTTACCTAATAACGTCATTGTAGACGTCACTACATGTTCACGAATCGCATCAATTGGTGGATTCGTTACTTGTGCGAATAACTGCTTGAAATAATTAAATAATGATTGTGGGCGATCAGATAGCACAGCTAGCGGAGTATCATTTCCCATTGAACTTAAAGGATCTTTTCCTTCATTCGCTAACGGAACAATATATTTCTGAACATCCTCGAATGTATATCCATACATTTTTTGACGAAGAGTCAAATCATTAAGATTAAGCGCCTCTTCTTTTTCGACTTCTAATCGTACCATTTGCTCATCGATCCAATGCTGATAAGGTTCTTTTGCTACCATTTCGGCTTTCAATTCCTCATCTGAAATCATCTTACCCTTCTCTAAATCGATTAATAGCATACTACCAGGGCTTAAATAATCCTTAAGTACAACTTCCTCATCTGGCACGTCAATAACACCTGTTTCAGAAAAAAAGATAACATGGTCGTCTTTTGTTACATATAGGCGACCAGGGCGTAAACCGTTTCGATCTAATATAGAACCAATTTGCTTACCGTCTGTAAAGCAAATTGCCGTTGGACCATCCCATGGCTCCATTAAACTTGCATGATATTGATAGAACGCCTTACGGTCTTTATCAATATGAGGATTCTCTGTCCACGGCTCAGGAATAAGCATCATGGCCGCATGGGCAGGAGTACGTCCTGCTAACACAAAAAATTCAAAAGCATTGTCAAGCATTGAAGAATCTGAACCTGTTGTATCTATAATAGACAGAATTTTCTGTAAATCTTCCCCGAACGCTTCCGATACAAACTGTTGCTCACGAGCACGCATCCAGTTAATATTTCCTCTTAATGTATTAATCTCTCCGTTATGAATGATATAACGATTTGGATGAGCACGTTTCCATGATGGAAAAGTATTCGTAGAATAACGAGAATGTACAAGCGAAAATGCCGATACAAAGCTATCATCTTGAAGATCACAATAGAAAGTACTCACTTCTTCTGGTGCTAATAAACCTTTAAATACCATAGTTTGACTTGAAAAGCTTGGACAATAGAATTCATATCCTTGCTTGTTTGCCCAATGTTCTACTTGCTTTCGAATCACATATAATTTTCGTTCAAATGCCATTGAATCTCCTGTGTGATTTCTAATAAATACCTGACGTACAACTGGTGCCGAAGACTTAGAAATGTCACTAAGACCTTCTTTATTAGTGGGAACCCATCGCCAGCCAATGAGTGCCTGACCTTCCATTTCAATTAATTCATTGATTTTTGCTTCAATGGCCATACGTTCTTCTTCACAATCTGTAAAGAACAATTGACCTACTCCATAATCGCCCTTTTTCGGTAAAGCCAACTCTTTACATTTTGATTTAAAAAATGCATCTGGGATTTGTACCATGATACCCGCACCATCGCCTGTTTTCCCATCTGCTCCACGTCCAGCACGATGTTCCAAGCGACATAACATTTCTAGTCCATTTTTAACAATATCATGTGATGGTCGTCCTTTAAAATTGACATACATACCAATCCCGCATGCATCTTTTTCAAATTCAGGTGAATAAAGACCCTGTTCTTTTGGATATTGATGAAAATTCATATACATTCCCTCCAGTTCTAACAATTGCGTATTTACATTTTAAAGTTGTCGCAATATTATTAACAATATATAGTTTGGATAGAATTAATCTATTTTTGAGATGAATGAGGTGAAAATGTTGGAATTACGACAATTACAGTACTTTGTAGAAGTAGCAGAACGAGAGCATATTTCTAAAGCAGCTGAACATCTTCATGTGGCTCAGTCTGCCATTAGTAGACAAATAGCCAACCTTGAAACTGAATTAGGAACGCCTCTTTTTGAACGGATTGGTCGTAACGTAAAACTTACACCAGTCGGTAAAATATTTCTAGAACATAGCATTATCGCACTAAAAGCGATTGACTTTGCAACTAAGCAGGTTGAAGAATATCTAAATCCTGGAAAAGGAATCATTAAAATCGGTTTCCCAACAAGTCTAGCCAGTAACGTATTACCAACTGTCATCTCTGCCTTCAAAAAGCAATACCCGGAAATTTCTTTTCATCTACGACAAGGTTCATACAAATTTCTAATCGACTCCGTAAAAAATCGAGAATTAAATCTAGCCTTTCTTGGACCTCTCCCACCAAAGGATGAGTCCATTAATCCGAACGTTCTTTTCAGCGAAAATATACATGCTCTATTACCCGCTAACCACCCATTTGCAAATAGAACTGAGCTTCATCTTACTGATTTTCGTAATGAAAACTTTGTACTTTTTCCAGAAGGCTATATTCTTCATAAAGTAGCGGTTGACGCCTGTAAATCCGCTGGTTTTATACCAAATATTACTTCAGAAGGTGAAGATATGGATGCACTAAAAGGTTTAGTAGCAGCAGGTATTGGTGTAACATTTCTTCCAGAAAGTTCACTATATGATTCAATACCGCGCTTCACTGTAAAAAAACCGATTACACAGCCTGTCATCTCAAGAACTGTTGGCATAATTACACCCACAAACAGAGAACTTGCACCATCTGAACAAGTCTTTTTGGATTTTGTTACGAAGTTTTTTTCTCATTTGTCCAAATTTAAATAAAAAACAATAGTAAATTCACCCACAAATGGAAAAGGTACCCAGAAAGACAGTCAATACTGCCTTTCTGAGTACCTCTTTTATGATCTATATTAAGGTTAATCTATTAATGTACTTGATAATTGAGCTTATGCCATATACGGTGTTGAACAGTACCAAGTTCAAATTCTTTAAGCTGATATGGTAACATATAATATTGCTGTTTCTTAAGAAATTTCAGAAAATGAGCACATTCTTCCTTACTGTATTCTGCTAATACTTTATCCAATGCTTCCTCATTTTGAATGGTCAACATTCCCAATATCCCCTTTTCATGTATTTATATTTGGTGCTACTTTGAGTATATTACTCATTCACAAAAAGTTCAAAGAAAACGCTTACAAATTTCATATATAAAAAATATCGAAGTACACATCTACTAGAAATAAAAAAGACTCCCTTTC
>NZ_CAPG01000013.1:0-2515 GCF_000321185.1 Bacillus sp. AP8 | reverse complement strand
CACAAAGGTTCTATACCTTTGTGGTTTTTATGATTTCTTATCTATAAGGCTATTAATCAAAATTCAATTTATAATCTTCTGGTTGAGTCATTTTTAATTTCTTAGAGAATATATAAATAAATACAAGATTCAATATAATTGGAAGAATGAAAAATGCACTTAGCATAATAGAAATATTTTTAACAGTCCATCCACCATCAGCTAAATGAATATAATTTAGAGGCCCCACTAAACCTGATAAACCAAAGCCAGCACTAAAAGGTGTTCCTTGGATATTTAATATACCTGCTACTGCCCCTAAGATAGCTGCTGTAATAATCATTGGCAGTACGATTTTTGGTTTCATAAAGAAGTTTCTCATTTGAATTTTTGGCGAGCCCAATACATGTGCCAACGCTGTTCCAAGTGAATTAGCTTTATAACTCGCAATGGCTAGTCCAACTCCAGTGGCAACAATACCTAAATTTGCGGCTCCTGCACCTATGCCTGATAGCATAATGACTGTAGCAACACCAACCGAAGAAATTGGCGATAATATAATAATACAAAAAATAACAGCAATAAGTGCACCCATTAATATTGGCTGAAGTGATGTTACGTTAGCAACACCAATTCCTAGTAAACCCGTAATATCTTTTATATACGGTAATGTAAAAACACCTATCATACCTGGTATTAAAATACTTAAGGTTGGCATTAATAGAATTGAATACTCTTTTAAACGATTTCCAAGAAATTGAACAAACAATACAGCTAAGCCTGCTGTTATACCTGTGTTAATTACAACACCGATTCCATTTAACGTAAACAAACCATCAGCAGTCTTTTGAACAACCCCACTTCCAACCATTGCTGCAATCCCAATACTTGCTGTTTGAATGGAGGATAATTTAAATGTTATACCGACCATTACACCAATAAGTACAGGCAATAAGCTCATTACGAATACTGTAATATCTAATACATGCTGTAATGATGGATAATATGGAATGACTAACTTTAATAATTCTCCTAATAAAGCATTTGGAATTAAAGCAACAACAATTCCGATACTCATCCCGTTAAGTAATTTACTGAAATACTCTTTCATATATCTTTTCTCCATTCTTGTTCGTAATGAAAATTATTATATTGAAAATTCAGAAAGTAGTCAACAAATTTGTTTAATACTTTACCGCGAGTATGTGCAAAAGGAATAAAACAGAACTAATATCCACATATATACAAACGATTTCTTTCGTTATTTAATAAAGAATGCATAAAAAGATGCCTATAATCATCCCTTAGTCTGAAAATGATAGGCATCCATCATTAGATCTTATCGTTAATCTAGAGATTGAGCAATTGCAGCAAGTATAGCACCAATTGCTTGTGTCCAATTTCCAACTACATTTAATGTTTGTGATTGTTCCTTTGTTAATGTAGAAATAGTAGATAACATCTGTATACTTAGACCAATCATCTGTATTAGGTTTGCATAAATATTATAAATGTTTACTAAATTACGCTTATGAGCTAAAAAGAACACCAATGAAGAGCCTATCCCTACTACTTGAATGGCATTTCCTTGATTCACCAAAATATTTTGTACTGTTTGATCGTTCTTAAACAAAATATAGCCTGCTATTTCCTCCGAGTTACCGACTATCTGAAGCATATTGCCCAAACTATTATATGTGAGCTTCGTTTCTGCATCCAATTGAACACTTGTTGCAGATACTTGAAGAACATCTCCAACTAAATTGATATCATACAAAAAGTCACTACTTAAAAATTCAATAGGTGTATTTCCAATAGCTGAAAGAACTGTTCCAAATGCTTCAACCCATTGAGCTATTGTCATTTCTGTGTTATTTGCGATTTGATTATAATGATAGGTACGAGATCTCTGACTATTATAGTCACTATAAAATTGATAATCATATAAATTCATAGGACATCTCACCTTTTTTAAGAGTCCTGTTTTTCTAAAAATAAATAGCTTTGTTTTATACGTTACAACATGTTTATGCAAGAGCGATAAAAAAGAGCTTTTCTTATCCAATGTTTTAAGAGCGTTTATCCGATTGGGCACTTAAACTTCTCTCGGTTTCTTATTTCACCACCCTTAGATTTTCTTCATTATGTAAAAGTATTAAGTGGAACAAAGGATATTTTAGCTGAACCAACTCAGCTACACTCAACTATCCAAATTTGGTATAATAAGGTTAACAAGGAATGTAGGAGGAGATAATCATGATTGAACAAGTTCTATGGTTGTTTACCACTGTACTATTTATTGTCTCCATTTTTTATGCATATAAAATAAGAAAGAAAAAAGGAGTGAAAGGCTGGCAAAGCGCCTTAACCTCCATATGCCTTTTTATTTTAACGTTTATGAATATCCTATTTTATTGGACGGATTTTCAAGGAATAATCAGTATAGTCTTTTCCATTGTCCTCTTATGTTTAGCTGCCTACTTTACAAAATATTTACCTTCTTCAAGAACAGCAGGGAAATAAAAGAACCTTATAT
>NZ_CAPG01000014.1:0-46697 GCF_000321185.1 Bacillus sp. AP8 | reverse complement strand
TATATATATATATATATATANANANNNCTTTTTATTCATTATTTTTCATTTCCTTTTTCATTAATTCAATATTGTTATCATGAAAGCTTTTCATGCCCTTTGGATACGAATAATGACTAATCAAACCTATCATTTCTACATCTGTTTTACCTTCCTCTATATCCCGTCTTAAGCTTTTAATATAAGCTAAGCTTGACTGCTTTCTACTCATCATTTCATTCTGATCGTCCGTCATATTCCCATGTCCAGGTACAAGAAAGTTAATAGCATACTTTTCCACTAATTCATCTAGCTTATTCAGAGTACTCTCATATTCAAAACTATCATGATAAATATATGGAAACTCCACATCAGATAAATAATCTCCAGCAATCAGTACACCAAGCGGTTCAACAATGGTAAATATTCCGTCATTTGTATGTCCTTTTGCTTGATAAAAGATTAGCTTTGTCTCGCCAATTTCCAAAATGTCTCCATCTTGTTTAATTTTGAACTCTATTTTGGGAAATTCTATTTTGTAATCACGATCCAAATAATATTTATGATCAAAACGCATAATTTCTTCTACTATTTCTTCTTTATAAGGAAGACTGTCCATTTCTATACTCCCTATTGTTTTAGCGTCCAAAAATGCACCATAACCGATAATATGATCCCAATCGCTATGAGTAAATAACAAATAAAGAGTTCGATTTTTTTTGATTTTGTAAACATAATGTTGAATAGCCTCTATCTCACTTGGCAACCATGTTGGATCAACTACTAAAACACAATCCTTTGTTTCAATGACAATACAATTTGTTTTATATAATTCACTTTGAAAGATGGTCATATTCTTATTTACTACTATACGTTTCATAACAACACTCCTTATCGACATTGCTCTTTCGTACTTTTACATTGGCTATTTTCGTAAACTTTGTTTCCTATTAATAAATAGTGAGTATAAGATAAATTCTGCTTCAGATTGCTTACCTTCCCCGGGGGCGAGCACAAGAGGCTCACACCTTACGCTCCTTATCAACTCATTACATTCACCAGATATACCCAAATACAACAATCTTTTTGAAAAAAACATACTTTTACTATACATGATAAACGCTATTTTAAGAGATGCAAATGTCAATCTTTTATCTATTGGACTTTTCTTTCATCCTTGAAGTCATAAGCCATTCAGCAGCTTTTTGAAACGAAATTTTATTAGGTTAAATGACGCAAACAAAAACCAGGCTAAGTTAAAGGAACCTGGTTTTATACATTCAATATTTTCATAACATTTTGTACCGACAAAACAGATTGATTAAGAGCCTGTTTTTCTTTTTCTGTTAATGGAATTTCTATTATACTTTCTATTCCATCTCCCCCCACAATTGTAGGAACACCTAAATATAAATCTTTATATCCATACTCCCCCTCTAAATATGCAATAGTAGGGAGAATTCTTTTTTTATCCTTTAAAATAGCTTCAGCCATTTGAACCATCGAAGCTGCAGGCGCATAATACGCACTACCCTGTCCTAATAATTGAACAATTTCTCCTCCGCCTTTTCTTGTTCTTTCTAAAATAGCCTCTAAGCGCTCAGGGGGTAAAATTTTATCTAAAGGAATTCCCCCTGCATACGAATAGCGTACTAATGGTACCATTTCGTCACCATGTCCACCAAGGACGAATCCTGAAATATCTTCTACAGAGACATTTAACTCTTCAGCTACAAATGTATTAAATCGAGCCGTATCTAACACACCAGATTGACCCATTACTCTATTTTTTGAAAACCCTGTCGCTTTATAACAAACATAGGTCATCGCATCAACTGGATTGCTAAGAACGATGACATAGCTATTCGGCGCATAGCGTTTTATTTGCTTAGACACCTCACTAATAATACTACTATTTGTTACTACTAAATCATCTCTGCTCATTCCTGGTTTTCTAGGCAAACCAGCTGTTACTAATACCAAATCTGCATCCTGAATATCTTCATAATGCGATGTACCAACAATTCTATTAGAGAAGCCTAATATTGAACTAGATTGCAGCATATCTAGTGCTTTTCCTTTAGTTGGATTTTCTTGAGATGGAACATCGACCAATATTACATCTCCTAATTCTTTTTGTGCAATCATATAAGCAGCACTACTACCCGTAAAACCTGATCCTATGACAGCTATTTTTCTTCTATTAAACGCCATTTTCTTCTCCTTCACTAGGAGGTGCTTCATTTTTCACCTTTGGTTTTCTAGCTCGAGACTTACTTGCACTCGTCTTTACTTTATTTCTATGTGAATGGAGTATTGTTTTTCCAACTTCGTCATCCGGATTAGGAATGACATGATAAGAAATTAATTCACCAACTCGCGCTGCTGATTCTTTCCCTACATCCACTGCTGCTTGAACTGCACTAACATCTCCCTGAACAATGATTGAGACAAGCGCAGCATCAATTTTTTCTTGCTTGATTAAATGAACATCTGCCGCTTTCAGCATGGCATCTGCTGCTACAATAGAACCAATCAAGCCCCTTGTTTCAATCATACCTAAAGCTTTCCCCAATCTAATCACCTCTTTCTACTTCAACACTATCTATAATTCCAATAATTAATGCGTCTAACGGTAAATGCTTCTCAGGTTCCATATTTGCAGCTGAACTACCTAAAGTAACCATAACCCGATCTCCAACTCCAGCTCCAATTCGATCAACTGCAATAAATGGTGAACCTACCGATTCGTTTGTAGGCAACTCTGGTTGTACGATCAAAAATTTCAATCCACGTAAGTTTTCTTCTTTTCTAGTTGCCCATACATTTCCAATAACTTTTCCTATCTGCATATTACATCACCTCATTATGCTCCATAAAAACAATTTCTTTCCCTAATTCTCTTACCGTATCCTTTGCTAATGGGGTTACTATCGTTTTTTTAGAGATCATGATGATTGGGTCTTTACAAGATTGTACATCTGCATAAGATAATACTTTTCCTTGAAAAATGAACATCTGTTTAGTCTCTTTTTGAGAACTTATAAGCTGCTCAATTGTTAAAAATGAAACTCCATAACCTTCAAGAGTCTTTATATATCTATTAAATAATGATTTATACTCTTCGTTTTTACATTTATTTAAAAATTGTTTAAATCCATCAGCTAGAATAAAAATAATCATTAACCCTTGTTCCATACAATAGGTTACATATTTACATTTGTCCGTGTCAGCTATTCCAATTGCTGCTTTCACAAGGAAGTTTTGATCCACTTGTAAAAATACAATCCTTTCTGCTGCTATATTCCGTCCACCATCATAAATACTTATATTCCACTTCGTATCAAGTTGCTGAAGAAGTGAAGACTCAACCTCTTCCTCGCCTGGTACTATCAACATATTAGACTTTGAAAATACTTCCTTATGAACAGACAATTTATTCAGAACATCTATTACGATTTGCTCGACCATTTCACGATTTACCATATTTATCCTCCATACTTAGAAAGGATTCCTCTTTTTCCTGTTGAAATGAGACCAGCATTTGCCTCGTCTGTATCAATATGCATCTCTAGCTTAAAACGAGATGAAACGCGTATTAATACTTTTTCAAAAGTAATCGGTCTCTGTCCCATAGCTATAATTCGAACATACTCACCATTCTCTACGCTAAATTGCTTAGCATCCTGTTCATTCATATGAATATGATTAGCTGCAATGATTACACCTTCTTGCTTATCTAACACCCCTTTAGGTCCTAATATACGAATGGGAGATGTTCCTGTTATATCTCCAGAGACTCGAACATGAGGGTCAACACCTAATTTCACCACATCTGTCATACTAATCTCAATTTGAGTAAGCTCTCTAGCTGGACCGAGAACTCGAACATTTTCAATCGTTCCTTTTGGTCCAATAATGGTAATCGTTTCTTTTGCAGAAAACTGACCAGGTTGCGACAAATCAGCTTTTTTTGTTAATTGATATCCTTCACCAAATAAAGCTTCTACATCATTACTACTTAAATGAGCATGTCTTGCAGATACAGCGATTGGAATATAAGACATCTGTTTCATTACTTCATCAACGATTTTGCTGATCCTTTCTTGATTCATACTTATTGCCCCTAACTAGATTTGCTCTATCATTATTGCTCTAAATCAAACTTTGGCAGAATACTTTCCAACTCATTATGCGGACGAGGAATCACGTGAACTGAAATAAGCTCTCCAACTCGTTCAGCAGCTGCTCCACCTGCATCGGTTGCCGCTTTAACAGCACCAACATCGCCACGAACTAATACCGTTACAATTCCTCCTCCGACATGTACCTTACCAACCAAATGTACATTCGCCGCTTTTACCATTGCATCCGCCGCCTCAATAGAAGCTACTAACCCTTTTGTTTCAATCATTCCTAAAGCCGTTAATTCTCTACTCATCTTTCATTCCTCCTAATAATTTGTTTGATATTTATCTAAAATTTGTTTCACTAAATCTCTAACAACACTTAGATCTAATTCTTCATTACAATTCAATTCATTTAATACCTTGCCAACAATCGCATCAACACCGTTTGTCGACTCTGTTTCAAGAGAATTATCTTCATGAATTTGTGAATGATGATGCAATTCAACTTCTTTCACTCCATATGCCAGTCTTTTTATATTGAGAAGATGTTTGGCACTCACGTTATCTGATGTAATATTTCCACCAAATGAACCACAGCCAAGAGTAAATGATGGTTTCAAAGCTGTTGTAGCACCAACTGCCCCTATCGATGATAATGTGTTTACCATAATCCTAGATACAGGCAATTCAATAGCCATATCTCTTGCTATCCGATCATCATTCGTATGTAACGCTAAACTATGTCCTCTTCCACCTAAATCCAATAAACTTAAACAATAACTTTTCGCTTCTTCATAGCTATTTACTGTATATAGAGCAAAAATTGGCGACAGTTTTTCAATTGATAAAGGTACCTGTTTACCAATCTTCTCTTCTTCAGCAACTAGTAATCTAGTTGTATGTGGAACATGAAATCCTGCAAGCTCCGCTATTTGGATAGCGCTTTGCCCTACAATATCAGGGTTTAACAATCCTGGAGTAGGTGATATTACTTGTTCGAGTAATTTCTTTTCTTCTTGATTAACAATGTAAGCACCATTCTTTTTTAATTCTCTTATAACAATCTGTTGAATATTTTTATCGGTAACAATAGCTTGTTCCGTTGCACATATAGTTCCGTTATCAAACGTTTTACTATCTACAATCTTTTTAACCGCTACTTCTACATTTGCTGTTTTTTCAATATAAACAGGTACATTTCCTGGTCCAACACCGTACGCTGGCTTTCCAGAGCTATATGCCGCTCTAACTAACCCCTTTCCACCTGTTGCTAAAATTAAATCAACATCTTTATGCTTCATTAACTGTTCTGTTGCTATCATTGATGGAATAGTTATCCAGCCAATGATTCCTTCAGGTGCTCCAGCTGCTTCAGCTGCTTCGACACAAATCTTCAAGGCCGCAACAGTACATTTCACAGCACGTGGATGTGGACTTATCACAAGAGCATTTCTTGTTTTTAAAGCTATGAGAGCTTTAAAAATCGCCGTTGATGTTGGATTAGTAGTCGGAATAATACCTGCCACAACCCCAAATGGATCTGCAATTTCGATTAGCTTTTGAGTTTTGTCCTCTTGTATAATTCCAACTGTTTTTTCATTTTTGATAGATTCATAAACAGCTTGAGAAGCCACTTCATTTTTCATTTTCTTATGTTCTACTACACCCATTCTCGTTTCAACTACAGCTAGTTTAGCTAGTTCCAAAGAATGTAAAAAAGCCGCATTTGCAACACTTTCAACTACAGCATCCACTTGTTTTTGTGAAAACTTGGCATAGCTTACTTGTGCCTTTTTTGCTTGTTTAACAGCATTTCGCATTTCTTGAAGGGATTGAAGATCTAAATCATATTCCACGTTTAACACTCTCCTTTCCTTATACTCTCCGTGGATTTCGAGCTATTTCCATAATTACCTCACGAAAAACTTCCGTTGCTGCTTGACATGCTGATTGTGTACCAGTCAGCAATCCACCACCAAAGTTCGTTTCAGAAGGTGGACCAAAAAATCTCACCAAAGATACATCTGCTGCTTTTAAAGCTGCATCCAGTCCGTAAACAGCTTCAAGTGGTGGAGCAATTAAATACGCTAGAGGCTCTCCTTGAGGAATGCCGGCCTCCTTTGATAAATAGGAACCTGTTCTTGCTACAATATGGGCATAGATAGCATGACTAGCCTCTTCATTTATAGCTTCAAAATAGGCGTCCTTTTCAATAGTTAATACAATTGAATCTAAACCACTCTTTACTTCGTCAGGATTTGGACCAGCAATAATACCAATCATTTCTCCCGATAAAGGGCCAGATGCATGTGCTGCTCCTGCATAAAAAGAACGGGCATAAACTACTTCAACATCGGCCTGCTTTGTCGCTTCATCTAAGGCTGTATAACCAACATCGTCAATACTCGAAGTAAAAATCCCTAAACTCTTCTGGTATTCCTTTAATTGAAATTGTTCTGCTAAAGATCGATCAACATTAGATATAACTCTCATTGCTAATATGTCAGCCGTTATTTTATTCAGCACGTAGATCACCCCTTTAACCTTCTTTTGCAACAAGATTTACACCGCTTGCTTTATACTTCAGAATCTTCAGAATTACAGAACCAAGAAAAGCTCCCGCCTCAACAGGAGGAATACCTCCTTTATGAATATTTGATATAACCATTCGATCAGCCTCAATCGTACCGATTCTTGGTTGATAGCATAAATACGCACTTAGTGACTCTGCACTTACTAACCCAGGTCTTTCTCCTATTAATAAAACAACGACATCAGGCTGTAATAATTCACCTACATCATCCATCACTGCGACTCGTCCCTTTTCAATATAAAAAGGTGTCCCCACTTGTAAACTATGGCTTTTTAATGATTGTTGAAGCGATAAATAAACATCCTCTAAGTTTTCCTCAATCGCTTTAGAGCTTAATCCATTTGATGCAATAATTTGAACAACTGAGTTTTTATCGCATTTTTGTTGGATAATTTTCTTGGCATCTTCCGATAATCTTCGACCATAATCAGGGCGACTTATATAAATTTCTTGATCGGTTACTTTTGTATTCACCGTAAAAAGATCTAATCTTTTTAATAAATTTTCATCCACATCTCCATAAACGGCATCAACTGCTGCAGCATGATCAAACCGAAACTTTAACCACGTATTTGTTTTCGGTCTTACTCCAGCTCTTCCAACACCAATTCTTGCTGGAGTAGTACCTTTTAACCGTTCTAATTCTTCGGGTATTTTCACATCTGATGTTTCAACATACTGTTTTTCTTGATAAGATTTGTCCATTTTCACATCTCGATTATGCTTTCGAAAAATAACCTTTTCTTCTTCTACTTTTTTCAAAGTTTTTTCTTCGATAACATCTTGTTGTAATTGTTCAACTACCAATTTCGTCACTTGCTCAACTAATTTTGGATTCATCTCAACGCCTCCTATCTTGTAAAAATGGTAGGATCACCAGCAATTTTACTAAGCTTGCCATTTTCAAAGATGCCCATCTTCTCTAGCCAATTAGCGAATTCAGGTGCAGCTTTTCTGTTTAATGTTTGTCTGAGAGTCGCCACATCATGGTAACTAAGAGATTGATAGTTCAACATACAGTCATCACCCATCGGAGCAGCAATAACAAAATTCACACCTGCTGCTGATAATAAGACACTTAAATCCTCAATATCATTTTGGTCAGCTTTAATATGATTCGTATAACAAATATCCACCCCCATAGGGATTGCATGCATTTTTCCCATAAAGTGATCTTCTAGCCCAGCTCTTATCACCTGTTTATTGTTATATAAATACTCTGGACCAATAAAACCAACTACTGTATTCACAATAAAAGGATCAAAGTACTTTGCAAATCCATAGTTTCTTGACTCTAGCGTCATTTGATCGATTCCATAATGAGCTTCTGCTGATAGCTCAGATCCTTGCCCAGTTTCAAAATACATTCTCTGTGGTCCAGTTCCCGTTCCAAGATTACGTACCATATCAATTGCTTCTGCTAACATGCTCGCTGTAATTCCAAATGATCGATGTGCTGCTTCTGTACCAGCTATACTTTGAAAAATCATATCGGCTGGTGCACCTTTTTCAATTGCTTTCATTTGTGCTGTAACATGTGCTAACACACAGTTTTGAGTAGGTACTCTCCATTCCTCAATAAATTCAGAAGTAGCAAATAATAACCGTTTGACACTTTCTACCGAATCATCTACTGGATTTATACCGATAACCGCATCTCCAACTCCATAAGATAGCCCCTCCTTTACTGAGGCGATCATTCCTTCCACACTATCGGTTGGATGATTGGGCTGCAGTCTTGAAGCAAGTACCCCTTTTTGTCCAATCGTAATATTACATTTAGATAGAATTTCAATTTTATTAGCCGCATGAACCAAATCTAAGTTACTCATAATCTTTGCAGTAGCTGCAATCATTTCACTTGTTAAACCACGTCCTAATCTTTTCAAATCTTCACCAGTTGTATCATCTGCCAATATGTATTCTCTAAGTTCAGCAACTGACCAGTTTTTTATTTTCTGATAGATAGGTAGATTTAATTGTTTTTCAATAATATGTGAAACCTCATCTTCATCTGGAGGAAGTAGAGGATTTTCACGAATATCAGCAAGAGTTAATTCACTTAACACTTCTTTTGCAGCAATACGTTCTTGCACAGTTTCTGCTGCAATCCCAGCAAGACGATCGCCAGACTTCTCCTCATTTGCCTTTGCCATTAAATCTTTTAAGGAAGTAAACTGATAAATTGTTCCTAAATAATTTGTACGTAATTTCATAAAATGCTTCCTCCTTTCCTAATGATTAAAAGTTAGTGTTTTAACCACCACTGGTACTACATTCGTTTGTAGTATTTGGCCAATATCTAGATAGTCTCCATTTTCCACTTTTATTTGATCAATACAAATAATACTTTGACCAGGAGCAATTGTCTTAAGTGTCTGACCTAATGCCTTTGCATAATCACTTTCAACGACAATAACTATTGGTTGGTTATTCGTAACTCTTAGCTTCATCAGTTGAATGATCATCTCTCCCAAAAACTGTATATTACGAAAACTTAAATAAGGTATATTTGTTAAATACAAACCAAAATTTTCACCTTCTCTTAAGGAATCATAAATATCCATTGCTTCCTGAACAGCCATAGACAAATTCTTTACACCCATTTCAAAATTAAGCTGAAAATCAACTTGAAATATAGGTAAATTTCGCATAGGAAGTTCATTATCATCGACTTCAATCGTACTGCCACTAATTTCAGTAGTCTGAGTACCAGCTCCTAGCACAGTTGCTCGAACAGTTTCATCTGGCATAATCCACTGCCATTTCTTAAGAGAATCATTTTCCTTTAGAGATTGAGCTAGCGTTACACCGATATCTTCATAGGTGTTAGTGGTTTGTTCAAATTGATAAATACATTCACTTACCCCACCTGAAAACATGATGACATCCACATCTTCATTCCAGTTAGGTGCATGCCCCAAGATTAGATCTTTTTCTTTACTACCATGTGTTTTAGCTAGTACACTAGCAATTGTATTTGCCATGAAATCGGTTAGCTTTTTAATAGTTCGTTCAGAATATGTATCGGCTTCTTTCACCGTCAAACCTTCTTGACGGATTAATTGTTTAATGGGATCCGAAATATGTTGAATCTTGCCATTTGCAAATTCAATTAACCTACCACCTATGTGTAATGTACAAGTGCCACATAATACTCCTGCCTTATACACAGCTATATTCGCTGTTCCTCCACCAATATCTATATTGGCGATGACTTTTCTATATTTCTTTGAGTATCGAAAAGCTCCGGAACCCTTTGCTGCAATAATACATTCTAAATCAGGACCAGCCGTTGCTACGAGAAATTCTCCGCTGTGTTTGGAAATAGAATGAATCATCTCAGAAGCATTTCGTTTAGTCGCTGTTTCTCCAGTAATAATAACAGCACCTGTTTTAACTTCTTCTCTTGTAATTCCAGCCATTCGATATTCTGATTCAACCAATTTTTCCACTTGAGATACATCAATCTCTGTCAGAGATAATAAAGGTGTTCTAAAAATAGGACTGCGGTACAGTACTTGTTTATCAACGATTTCAATACGTGGTGTATGAGTACCACCTGCCGTATTCATAAGCGAAAATCGACTAATAACAAGCTTTGTTGTGCTAGTTCCTATATCAATACCTGCACTGATAATTTGCTCTTTTAGTGGTGTATACTGTTTCATCTTTTTTCTCTCCTTAATAAGAAAAAAACGGTAAAATCCATTGACTTTATAGACAGTCTTCTAGTTTCTTGATGGATTGCCTTTTACTATGTGCATACAAGTTTCTCTTTACGATATTCTCACTTATCATTTCTTCATAAAGTAAAAAAGGCACCTCATACTAACAATCGATTTTTGATTGTTGTATAAGGCACCTTTGCCAAAAATATTTTAATGTATCTATCAGACTTTCACTCTCAAATACTAGTAAGGATTTAATTGAATCAGTTATTCACAATAAAAAATTCCCTACCTAAAATCATTGTCCCTTATATAAATAGTACCACATTAGACGGTTGTTGTTTACAAATTTTTCTCATTTCTTGAATAGATTCACTTTTAACGAGATTACGTATTTCACGAAGTCCTTCTCCGGTTATAGCAGATGTCATGACAATAGGTCCTTTTATCATCACTTTTTTCAAATTCGAAATGGCTAACTCTATATTTGCATCCTTATGGTCACATTTAGTAACAACGCCAATGGCGAGCTTATTTATTCCACTACTAAAACCTGGGGGGAAAATGAGTTTGTTCTTTGTAGCATCTTGTAAAAACAAAACGTGAGTTACCTCTAGTGAAGTAGCCATAATATTTTTATAGAACAATGGATTTTCCGTATATTCTCCAGGAGTGTCAACAATCCAATCATAATAGACCAGAGATTGTGTTTTAACCGCCTTCACATTATTTTCTAAAAGAGCATGTGTCAATGTTGATTTACCAGCACCAATTGCTCCAATTAGCATTGCTTTATGTTTGATTGACATACAATCCCTTCATTAAGACTTTGTAATTTTTGCAGGTGTATATCCCAATGTTTCTGATAGAAATCGATTAATCTCTTCCATGGACATTTCTACTTCAGACACACTTCCTACAATAACAAGACTTCCTGTAAATCGATCTAAAAACCCTAATCGAACATTCGCTGCTTTTGTTGCTAAATCACCTGCAATAATAACCGTTTCACTTGGTGTCAAAGTTAAAATACCTAGTGATCCAGCCTCTTCAATCCCTAATTTCTCAAACATATCTTGATCTGGATTAGCAATTAAATGACTAAGAGTAACCTGTTTACCTGGAACAAATTCTTGAATAAATCGTTTCTTTTCTTCCATTTTACTAATCCTTTCTAAGCAAGCATGATTCACTAAACTGCTTTTGCTTCTTTTTCATCAAGAGAACTATTATCTAAATATTCATTTTTCCCAATAATTCCGGCTTCTCGATCTTTCTTTTCTAATTCCAATGCTTTAGGTACAGCTAACCAATACGCTAATAAAATTCCTATTATACCGGCTGATAACTTACCAACAATAATAGGCAAAATTAAAGTTGGTTGAAAGTTTGCTGTAAAAGATAAATGATCCCCCAATAAAAATGCAGCACATACACCAAAGGAAATATTAATAACTTTGTCTTTTGGTCTCATGGTACGAACTAATTTGAACATGGCTAATATATTCGCAACAGTTGCCAAAATTCCTGCGCTACCTTCTTTACTTAAACCAATTTTACTTCCCATAGCAGTTAATGATCTACCTGCATATTTTTGCAGGAGATAGACCATTGGAAATGCACCAGCTAACATGATACCGATGTATCCAGCCGTCTCGAGAGCTCGAAACTGATCAGCTTTATCCGCCATAATTGGATGAAAGCCCCAACTACCAAAAATTTTCGTAAATAAACCTGTAAATATTTCTACAATAGAAAAGACCAAAACCAATTTAATACCTGCATCTAAAATTCTTCCAAACCACATAAACAACTTAATCATTAAATCCGGAAGGAAATAAAGACCAAGGGCGATAATAACAACGAAGATTACTAAAGGAGTTAAATTCAATAATATTTTTACATAACTAATAACAAATTCATGATTTGACTCTGTGGTAGTAGAGATAACATCACGAATCTTTGAATTTGTCAAAACAGCTAATGAGCTCGAAATAAATGCTCCTATCGGTATCGTTAATACACCCGACATTACTCCAAGAGCCATATATTTATGATCTCTTTTATCTAACATAGCAAGTCCCATTGGGATAGAAAAAACAATGGTTGCACCTGCCATAAATCCAACCATCATCGCCATAACCCAACCTTCATATGACTCTTTTAACACTTCGGCCAATTGATAACCACCCATGTCGGTAGCCAATATAGCCGTTGCAGCGATGGCTGGATCTGCTCCAATAGATGCAAAGAACGGACCACAAACTGTATTAATAAACCAAGATAAGTATGGAATCGAAGCCATAATACCCGCTGCAGGTACAAAAATATGCCCCACCGCATGTAAGCCCTCCATAAATTGTTTTCCAAGGCCATTGTCACTATCTCTTATAGCAGCAATCGCCCCTAAGACTGCACATGTCATAATAATATAAATGACTATTTGTCCAACCAATACCATTCATTTTCCTCCTTATATTTTTAATTAAGATTGTTTTCACAAACATTGTTGCCCATTAATTGTCATGATTAAAAGTTGAATTCTGCTCGAGGAGTCTCACAACATATGCTCCAATCAACCAGCTTTTTTTACCAGTTGTTTTTACTCACAAACTTATTTAAGAACAACAATCTTTTAGAAAATAATCTTTAGTTATTACTTCTGATAGTTTTATAGGACTATATAACTCCCATTCTCTTGAAAATATCACTATTGGAGTAAACTTAAACAAACCTATGAACCAACAAAAATTTACAAAAAGACGCCCCAGCGTTTTATTCTCATAAAACACCAAAGCGTCTTTGCTTACCTTCATTTACTTGTAAAAACTACTTATCTTTGTACTTAATAATAATATGCTTAGCAACTCTCTCAATTGGCATTTGTTTATTCATACTAATTCTTCGTATTTTTTTATATGCAGCATCTTCTGTTAAATGAAAATGCTTCATAACAATCCCCTTCGCCTTTTCTATCCGTTTTCGATTTTCTAACTGTACATTCATCTCTTCTAATTTCTCTTTATATATGTTTGCATTTTCTGCTTGTCTTAAAGCTATCTCAACTGCCGGGATTAAACTTGCTTCAGTTACTGGTTTAATTAAATACCCTAGGATATTTGCTTTTTTTGCTTTATCAATATATTCACTCTGACTATATGCTGTTAGTAACACAACAGGTATTTGAAAAGTATTAGAAATGATTTCACTTGCCTTTAGACCATTTAGCTTTGGCATCTTGATATCCATAATAACTAAATCTGGTCTATAAGAATAAGCTAATTCAACTGCTTTCTCTCCATCTCCTGCTTGGGCTACAACGTCATATCTAGAATCTTGTAGCATCATAACGAGATCCAATCGAACAATTGACTCATCTTCAACCACCATTAATCGCTTCATTTTCAAACACCTCCTTGTCCACTTGAAAAGATACTGAGGCTATCGTTCCAATTTCCGCGCGACTGATAGTAAAACGACCAGCTAAATCATGCTCTACCATCATTCTTACGATATCTAAGCCTAATGATTGTTTAGCATCAGGTGAATACCCTCTACCATCATCTATCACCATAACGTGTACCGTATAACCTTGTTGTCCAAAAATAACTTTAATGTTTCCTTTTTCATCACTATGAAAAGCATGCTTTACACAATTTTGGATTAACTCATTGACAATAAGAGCTAATGATACTGCTTTATTCGATTTTATTTGTATATTAGGACCTGAATATGTAATCGCAATTTCTGAATGTTCTCCAGTATAGACTAACATATTGCCGATTTTTTCTGTTAAGTCTCGAATATCAACATCATCCACATTAGAATTCGCTAAAATCAGCTCATATACTGAGGCAATACTTAATACTCTGTTAAGACTTTCAACAAAATGCGGCTTACTTTCTTCAGGAATACCTCTTCTCATTTGAAGACGAAGTAAACTTGCTACTGTTTGTAAATTATTTTTAACTCGATGATGAATTTCACGGATAGCAACAGATTTTACAATCAGTTCCCTTTCTTTCTCTCTGAGTTCGGTTAAGTCTCGTAAAATAATAAAAATTCCACTTGTCTGATTGTCTTGCTCTAATCGAATTTTCTTCACTTGAAACACTCGATTATCAATGAAAACCTCTCTCATTAATAATTCTTCTGGATGACTTAATACTGCTTCTAAACTAGGTAAATAATGAAAAATTTGAGTTCCTATTTGACACTCCTTAGAGCATATTTCTAAAATAAGATTTTGGGCTGAGGGATTAAAATACAGAATATTGTTATGTGAGTCTAAAAAGAATAATGATTCTTCTAGTACTTCTGAAATGATTGATCGATCTCCTGTGAATCCAAGGAGGATATCACTAAGAGTCTGAGTTGCATCTGAGAGGGAAACTGTTTTTTCTTGGATTTTCATATGTTCGCCGACAGCTTTTTCCATAATTAATGTTCCGATTATAGCTCCATCTTTACCTTTAATCGGTACAACACTTTGCTCTACCGTTTTTCCTTCTTGCGTTAAAGCTCGATTAAGAAACATCGGTTTTCCTGTTTTTAATGTGAAAAATACGGCTGGTTCAAATGCTTCATATGCGAACTTTCCTACCACTTGCTTCTTATAAACTGAATGTGCAGTTGAAGGCTTAGCTTCAGCAACAACAATGGCATGCTTTCCTTCTTTGGTAGGACAATCAATAAACACATTCGCTTGATTCAAATCTGCTATTAAATCTAATTGAGATGCCACAGATTTAATTTTATCAATGTCTCTATGAGAGAGATTAGTATGAATTCCACATAAAGAATCAATTAACTTTTGATTTTCAAGCATGTAAATTCTCCTATTACAGAAAATTCATAATATAAAAAATATTATATTTTCTATTTGCATATTTTGTCAATGATACTTTAATCAATATGTTAATAGATTTTAAACAGCTATCTATAATAGGTTAATGTTTGAGGTTCATATATTTCACACCACTTACCTTCCACTTCAAAACGTCTTCAAGAAGATCCGCTAGATACGCACCAGCCTCCACTGGTGGAATTCCCGCATCATGAATATTTGAAATAACGGTTCTATCTGCCTCAACCGAGTGCTCATTCGGTCGGTAAATGAAGTACGCACTAACGCTTCTTGCCGTTGCTAAGCCTGGTCTCTCACCGATTAAAGAAATAACCACATCACAATTGACCAACGATGCAACCTCATCTTGAATCCAAACTCTACTTCTTTTAATAAAAATCGGTTCCCCACAAGTAATCCCTTTAACTTTCAATCCTTGTAAAAGAGCTGGTAATAAATCACCGATATTCGCTTCAATCCCGGTAGAGCTAAGACCATCAGACACAATAATCTGTACGTGTTTATTTTTTGAAATATTTTTTAGTACCCATTCTTTCGATTCTTGTTTTAAGGTTCGTCCTGATTGTAAATTCATTAAATATTCATTTATAGAATTCGCTTCTGTATATAAGACTGGCAGATTATGCTCTTTTAAAAATTGATTAGAAACATCTTTAAAAACAGCATCCTGGGCAGCGGCATGATCGATTCTAAATTCTAAATAATTTTTTGTTTTCATTCTTGTTCCAGTTCTTCCAATCCCGATTCTTGCAGGGGTAATTGATTGAGCAGAAACTATGGTATCAGCATTCATAGGATGATCTACAGTAACTTCTTTTTCACTAGAAAAAGATAAAACATCCATTTCGTTAGGAACTTCCTCTGATTTTTTTCAAGCTCTCTCATTACTTTCTCAATGATTAATTGAATATCCATTCTTATCACTCCTTTCAATCAAAAATCGATAAATCTCCCGCTCGTTCAGTTAATTTACCATTACACATAATTCCCATATGCTCTAACCAAATTTCAAAATCTCTTAAGGGGCGTAGTCCTAACATTTCACGTAAACTAGCATCGTCATGATAACTTGTATCTTGATAGCTTAGCATTACGTCATCACCTCCAGGTACCCCCATATAAAAATTAGCTCCTGCTAAAGCTGTTAACATTCCAGCAATTTCTTGATCATTTTGATCTGCCTTCATATGATTCGTATAAGTAGGCGCTATTCCCATTGGAAGACCATGTAATTTACCCATAAATAAATCCTCTAAATCCGAACGGATCATTTGTTTTCCATCATAAAGTGTTTCCGGGCCAATAAAGCCCGAAACATTATTAACCATAAACGGCTTCCAATGTCGAGCAAATCCATATGTCCTAGCTTCTAATGTTTGCATATCAACACCTTTGTGAGCTTCTAATGAAACCTCTGACCCTTGTCCTGTTTCAAAGTATAGTTGATTGGGCCCTGTTGATGTCCCACGCTTTCTCATCATATCAGAAGCTTCATCAAGAATTTTTGTCGATACACCAAAATCATTATTTGCACTTTCTGTACCTGCTAAGCTTTGAAACATTAATGCAATTGGTGCACCCTTTTGAAGTGCTTTCATTTGTGTTGTGATATGAGCTAACACACAATTTTGAGTTGGAATTTGCCATTTTTCAATGAATTCATGTGTCATATGTAGAATTTTTGAAACAGATTCAATCGTATCATTATTAGGATTTATTCCTATCACCGCATCACCTGAACCATATGATAATCCTTCTTTAATTGAAGCTAGAATCCCCTCTAAATGATCACTTGGATGATTTGGTTGGCAACGAAATGCCAACCGGCCTTCTTCTCCAATCGTCGTATTACAATGGGCTGTCGGTCTAATTTTCTGAGCAGCGATAACAAGATCAATACTCGACATGAGTTTAGCAACACCGGCAATCATCTCACTTGTTAATCCTTTACTTAATCGAAAAAGATCGGAGGTATTTGTATTTTGATGAAGAATCCTATTCCGTAAGTCTCCAACTGTCCAACTAGAAATTTCTTTATATATATAATGATTTATATCATCGTATATCACTCTCGTCACTTCATCTGATTCATATGGAATAACTGGATTTTCAAATAAATCTTTTAAGGTCATTTCACTTAATACAACCTTTGCAGCCATTCTTTCAAGTAATGATTGTGCAGCAACACCTGCCATGATATCGCCTGACTTCTCTTCACTAGCTTTCGCTAACACTTCTCTAATTGAATAAAATTGGAATCTTTGATTCTTTATTATACAGCCTAACTTCATTTACCCTCCTCCTTTCAGTTCGTGAAATATATTATTCAATGACTGTTTTTGCATATTTTTTTCACCTATGAACCAGTAGTGAATATAGGTTTAGATAAATTCCACTTTAGGTTGCTCGTTTTCGCGGGAGTCACGCTCCTTAACTCTCCACTTGAACTTTTTGTTCTTTTAGAAAACAACCTATTTAAAAGAAAAAAACGATGAAAATCCAAGATACTCCAGCTAGTGAAGCAAGATAGATAAACAAAATCTACAATGAGGAAAATGACTGAGGCATACCACTACCCAGCTGAAAATAATCAGTGTGAATCCGAAATTTAAAACAGCTATTCAAATAAAGTTCTCACGGTATAAATAATTTTTCTCGTGCAAAAAAGGTGCCATACAGAGATAAATCTAAAACGATTTCACTGAGTAGGCACCTTTACCTGATTATATTTACTTACGGTATAGTATAGCAAACATAAAAAAGAAAAGATAGATTATTCTAAAATAACAATGAATTTCAAAATCTAGTTTTTGAGATATAAGTATAATAATTGATTAAACTGACTAGGTTCCTTCGCTATCATTTGTTTTCTCCTCTTAACCTGTTACCAGATTAATACAAACGGCAAATGGTCATCACTACTACGAACCTGCCGCCATTCTACTAGCCTCTATAATGCTAACACATCTCATCTAGTAAAACTTCAAACGTTCCATTGTTTTGTTCCCTATTTTTGATTACCTTAGGTCTCCACTATTCAGGTATGAGAAAGATTAGTTTAATAGTCAATTGTTCTAATCTCCTATACATCATCGTTATTTTTGTATCATTATATGTATGGATAAATACTGAACCCCTAGCTTTTTCACAGTATTCATTACCTCAACCTGCCTCTACATGGATTCGTCTCCTGACCATAGTAACCTTTTATGGAGCCTCGCCTCATATTATGAGTACGACTTCACCTGATTTCATCCCTTCTGTTTGTTAGAACATCACTGGATGCAGGAGTATTAGGCACTTGTTATTTGACTATTGAACAAGAATTGGATTTTCACCAATCTATACAAAAACAATAGTTAGAAAAGGTTTTTCCGCTTATTTCACTATTACTCTCATCAATTTAGGAAAGGAGGAGAAAACCTAATTGTTAGACGAGAAAACAATAGTTTATAAAGCAACGTTTCATTTATTTTTATTTAGAAGTTAATTCTACTTTAGCTGCTTTATTTAAAAAGATTGCATAATCGCCACGTTTAGCAGTATGTGTTGTACCGAATTCTTTCTTAGAAATTCCACTTGTAATGTCATAACTTACTAGAGCAGATACTGCTTCTTTATAGTTACTATTCACATCTGTGAATGGAATTTCAGTAGAGCCTGTTAATTTAAAGCCTTTTTGAATCCAAATAGCTAGTTCACCACGTGTAATCAAATCATCACTACCAAAAGTAGTTTCAGATTTGCCACTTGTTATACCTGCTTCTTTAAGTGCATTTACATATTCAACTGCATACTTCGGAACATCTTTAAATCCTGAAGCCGGTGCAGCTTTTATGTCAAACTCTAAAACTTTAGCAAGCATAACTGCTGCTTCAGCACGTTTAATCGCCTTGCTAACACCAAATGTACCATCCGAATAACCAGCTACACCTTTTGATACAACGAAATCTACCGCTTCCTTATATTTAGGTGTTACGTCAGTGAAAGATGCTGCAGATGCTGATGCAGCAAAAGCAGAAGCAACAATAGTTGTAGTTGCTGCTGTAGCTAAAAATTTGCTAAAAGATTTTTTTTGCTGAGACATTAAGTGAATCCTCCTAATTTATAAATTACTTTTAAGTAAACATTATGACGATCATTAATCCAATACTATAAAAGGATTAAAATAATTTAGTCATTCATCAAACTTGAAATACTAATTTAGTTATTTTTTGCGATATCAACAATACGACCTTCTACTTTAGGTGAAATTGTTTTGTTTGGTTGTGCTTCTAAGTGTTCCTTAAATATTTCCCAATCAACATTTCCAGGATTACTTACACGTCCTTCATCAGAAGCTTTTTTAAGAGCTTCAAAACCATCTCCACCTGTAGCTGTAAACATATTAGTTGCTACGACATATTTCTCTGTTGGTACTAGATCAACAAATTCTCCCTCTTTTTCAACTTGAACGGCAACTACTCTTTCTCCTTTATTCTTTGAGCTATCGTACGTATATTTCATACCTGAAATTTGTAAGAATGCACCATTTGCTTCAGGAGCTTTAGCTACCGCATGCTCAAGTGTTTCTAGAATTTCATTACCAGTTAGCTCCATAATTCCAAGCGTGTTACCAAAAGGAAGTACTTTTAAAATATCAGCAGTCGTAATATCTCCAGCGTTAAGAGTAGTACGAACTCCACCACCATTTTGAATCGCAATAGATGTTTTAGAATTGATTGTTTTCGCTTTCGCTAGCATACCATCTGCAATAAAGTTTCCTAAGTTTGTTTCAGCTGTACGAGCAGCTGGATTTCCACCTAATAAATCAACAGTTGATGAGCCAACAACCTGAGCCTTTAATTCTTCAACAGCTGGTTTATACTTTGTTTCCAAAATATCTAAGGCTTCCATATCATCTGGAATCACATACTTACCAGCTTCATCTTTTGCATCTAACTCAATTAGTGCACCTTCGTGACTAACGACCTTACCGTTTTTATCGAAACCTACATTTAATGTACCTAGGTATTTGCTATATTCATTCGCTTGTACGATAATTGTTGGTTCTGTAAATTTACTCACTTTTACAGGTGCTTCTATCTTTTTATGATCATGTCCACCAACAATAATATCAATGCCTTCAACATGGTTTGCTAGTGAGACATCACTGTCCATGTCACCATCATCATAGCCTAGATGTGTAAGAGCGATGATTTTGTTAACGCCTTGCTCTTCAAAGTTAGCAACTGCTTCTTTTGCAGCATTGATGTAGTTATCAAACGTTACAGATCCGATACCCATAGCGATATTTTTTGTATCTTCTGTCGTTAAACCGAAAATACCAACTTTTTCGCCATTAATCGTTTTCACAATCCCTTTATACATTTCACCATCTTTTGTTGTAGTAGCATATTTATTTTGGAATAAAGGACTTAGTGCTGGATCTTTTGTTACATTAACGTTTGCACTAACCATTGGGAATTTCATATTTTTAATGAAGGCAGCAAGTGTTTCTGTATCTTTATCGAACTCATGATTACCGAAAGTCATCGCGTCATAACCAACTAGATTCATAAATTCTAGATCAGCCTGACCTAAATATTTGTTGAAATATAAAGTACCTGAGAAAACATCTCCAGCATCGACTAAAACGTTATATGGATATTTTTTCTTCATCTCTTTAATAGCTGTCACTTTACGAGCAACATTATCTAAATTAGCGTGTGAATCATTTGTATGAAGGACTGTTAAATCAAAGCTATTTCCAGTTCACACTGGACCTACACCGTACGGGCGCCTTTCAGCGCATACGGCGTGCCATCAGCAATTCAAACTATTAAACTCACTCTCAAAAATTATTATAATATAACTTTCAAAGAATCAACTTTATTATTTCTATTGAAATTATTCTAAAAGTACACATATTACAGAATATATAAAAATATTTAAATTTTTATTCACCCTGCATTTCGAATTAAGCCTTATGCTCATCATAATCCTAATTAATAAGTTAAATTTCATCCTCAAAAAGAAAAGCTCGATAGAAAGTTTCTATCGAGCTTTTCTTTAAACATTTTGATTCGGATTTTTTTCTATTGCAACATTACTTTCATCTTTCATCCTTCTAAAGATTGTAGCTAAAATTGGACCAGAAATATTATGCCACACACTAAATATTGCACTTGGAACGGCCGCTAAAGGTGAAAAATGAGCATTCGCTAATGTAGCACCTAATCCAGAATTTTGCATTCCTACCTCTATAGCAATGGCTTTTTTCTTCGGTAAATTCATACCAAATAACTTTCCGAATAAGTACCCTATTAGATATCCTAATACATTATGCAGAACAACCACCGCGAATATCAGTGCTCCTGTTTCTGCAATTTTCTCTTGACTTCCTGCCACTACTGCTGAAACTATAGCTACAATAGCCACTACTGACACTAATGGCATGACTTTCACACTAGCTTTTGCTTGTTTATTAAATAGTTTTTGTACAACCAAACCTAATATAATAGGAACAAGAACAACCTGAACAATAGAAACAAATAATGACATTGGATCGATATCAATCCATTCACTTGCCAATAAATAAATAAGTGCTGGTGTTACCAATGGTGCTAATAAAGTTGTAATAGAAGTAACTGTCACAGATAATGCTACATCTCCTTTTGAAAGAAATGTCATGACATTAGAGGAAGTTCCACCAGGACAGCATCCTACTAAAATAACCCCTACAGCAATTTCTGGAGGTAAACTTAAACCTTTTGCTAATAAAAATGCAAGAGAAGGCATTATTAGGAATTGACCAACTACACCAACTGCCACATCTTTTGGTCTCGTAAATACCTCCTTAAAATCAGCCCCTGATATTGTTAATCCCATTCCAAACATAACTATTCCAAGTAGAATTGTAATGTACTTTCCAATCCATACAAATGTCTCCGGAGATAAAAATGCCATGGTAGCAAAAACAAGAACCCATACCGCAAATGTACTACTAACAAACTGACTAAATCGTTCTAGCGCTTTCACATCTCACACCTCTGTTTATAAAATTATGTTTAATGTAAAAGATTATATACTATTAACTAAATATACGCAATAATCAGAAAATTTTATATATTATTTATCAATCTTCACAGATGTATCTATGAGTGTTTCATAACCAAATCAAATAGACATAGTTTCACCTTCTAAACTACTACTTATACTGCAAACAATATAATTTAGTTAGAAAAGACTCACTCTCTCTTATCTGTTTATTTCACTACAATATGTAATTTATAAAAAATATGTAATTTATAAAACAACATTTCGTTTACTTTTTCAGGAGTGCTTTCATTATTTTGAACTTTACTAGCTTTATGCAAGAATATTGCAAAATCACCACATTTGTTTCTAACAATATGGTTGCTGTAACGACAGTCGATATCGTTCACATTTACTCTAACTTCTTTGAACAATCAAGCGACCACGATCCTATTTTAATTCAAACAGAACTTGTAGCAAAATAAGAAAGATATTATTTTTTAAACGAAAAAGTGTTCCAAATTATTTGGAACACTTTTTTATCCTAGTAGATAAACTGATTAATGTTGATCAGTTATTTTTACAATTGTTCGTCCAGTTATATTTCCTTTTAATATCTCTGGAAAAACAGTAGGTAAATCATCCAGCCCAACAACAGTTACACCCTGTTCAAAAAGTTGCGTTGGTTTTAAATCAGAAGCTAATCTTTTCCATAATTGTTGTCTTTTGTTCATTGGACAATAAACAGAATCTATCCCAACTAATTGTACTCCACGAAGAATAAAAGGAAAAACCGTTGTATCTACCTTTACTCCAGCAGTTAATCCACTAACCGCCACCGCTCCACCATACTTAACATTTGCTAAAATTGCAGCCAATGTTTGACCACCAACAGGATCTACGGCTCCAGCCCATCTCATTTTTGCTAACGGTCTAATTTTTTCAGGAACGACTTCTTCTCTTGAAATTACTTCATCAGCACCAATGGATTGTAAAAAAGCTTTCGCCTCTTCTTTACCGGAACTAGCAACAACACGATATCCTTTATTATGCAACATAACAACTGCCATACTTCCCACTCCGCCAGTTGCTCCCGTTACAAGTATATCACCATCTTCAGGGGTTACTTCTTGCTTCTCAAGTGCAGATACGCTCATCGCAGCAGTGAATCCAGCTGTTCCGATTATCATCGCTTCTTTTAAAGATAATCCCTCTGGAAGTTCAACTACCCATTCAGCTGGCACTCGAATATACTCACTAAATCCACCAAAATGAGAAACTCCTAAATCGTAACCAGTTACTAAAACCCTATCTCCAACTTTAAAACTTTCATTATGAGATTCAATTACATATCCAGCTGCATCGATACCTGGTATAAACGGGTAATCCTTTACAATATTCCCATTCGGAATTGTAGCTAACCCATCTTTGTAATTGACGCTAGAATAGACAACTTGAATAAGCACATCTCCTGTTGGCAAATCCTCATTCGTAATCGTTTTCACTTGAAGAGATGTTTCCTCTCCTTGTTTTTCAACAAATAAAGCACGAAAATTCAATTAGAGCACCTCACATTAATAGATTCTAGTACCATTATTCCATACATCTAAGTATAAATAGTACAGAGTTTAGCTTCAATCATTTCTTTTAGATTAATAGAATAATTGACACTAAATTACGAATGATATCTTATTTGCGAACGTATTCGATATTAAGGTTATCTTGGTTCTCAATTTTCACCCCTTTTGGAACTCGCAAAAACAGGACTGTTAAACCGATAAAGTTTTCATCATTATTAAACATTTTTTCACCGGAAAATTGTCTAAATGGAAATTCATGAGATAATTTATTAAAATTCAATCTCGTTTGATTTGATTTTGAAATAATTAAAGTATCCTTTTGAAAATCCATTTGAAAAATTGGAATCTGTTCAGTAACATCTTGATCCATATAATAAGTTTTAGAAGTGTAAATCATCGCTTCTATATGACCAAAATCTGCTGAATTTTCTTCAATAACAATCGGGACTTCTAAATATCCATCATTGATTTCTCGGATATTCAATGATTCCCCTTGAAAATCAAATGCCTGAGAGGTTCTCAATAATTTGGAATCAATTTTATCTAAATTCCCCCTATAAATAGCATCTTGAAAATCATTGACTTCTTTTTCAGCTTTCACGACAAACTCTTTTTTATTTAGTGGCTGTTTTTCATTTGGTAGAAACCCAGCTATAAGGATTGCAATTAACAAGATGATGATATAACCACTAAATAGCCAGTTCATTATTGGTACAAATACATTGCTTTTTGATTGTCTTAAATATCTTAAAAGAAATGCGACTCCAACCAATATAAGGATAGGTAAGACCGTTCCTAGTAAAACCATTATTTTCGTACCTCCAATCTATTATTAATAAGATAAGAGCAATAAAAGAACAGACTACTTGATACAATCACTTTAATGGCAAAAAGAGAAAAAAATGTTTCGTTAATAAAAACTGAAAATAGATTTTGTAGTAGGTTATCATTTGTAAAAGAAATACCTAAAAACAAAATAGGTATAACCAATATGAATAACTTGTGAATTTGAAAAAGCATTCCCAATACATAGGCAAATGAACTTATAAGTACAATATATAGAATAGTTGCCATTAATCCTTTTAGATAATCACCAAAGCCATATGATACGCTATGAATGATTGTTTCATCAAAGAAAAGATAAAGTATGTCTTGTAAAATATATCTAGAGAAAACGGCCATTAATCCAGCAACCATGCTAATTGTCAACAAAAATAAAATGTTTGATAAAATACTACTAAGACGATTGCTCACAAAGGAGAATTCTTGATTACGATAATCTTTCGTTGTAATAGTAATTCCAGTAATAAATGCCCACAATAAAGTAAAGATTAGAACGATATCTGCCGAATAATAAGAAACATGTATATTTACATCTACTGTACTCGTTCCAAATCCACTATTTCCAACACCATTTATTGAAAAGAATAAAGCAATTAACTGTGTAATAATTAGTGAAGTAATAATATTTCTATAGGCGTTTAATTTATATAAATACTGTTTTTTTACAATCTCCTTCAATTGAACCTTAACTAAAGACATCATCAATCCCTCCTTTATTTTGATTTGTTAGATAGATACATATATCATTTGCAGATACTGCCTTTGTCTCGATTCCTACTCTTTTCATCTCCTGTATTTCATTTTCTTGAAAATTATTTTCTAACACCACATATAATTGATCAATACCGATCTGTTGTTCAATAAGAATATCCTTGTTTTTTATGAAGGATTCAACAATAGCTGATTCTCCCTTTAAACCTATCGCCCACTCTTTTAAATCAGCAATCGACATATGCAAATAGGTTTTGCCGTTTTTCAGAAGTAATATATCTTCAATTAAATCTTCAATTTCTTCTAGGTGATGACTGGAAATAATGATTGAACGAGGATGCGCAATATAATCCTTTAAGACAGCACGATAGAAATCTTTTCGAACCGCTGCGTCCATTCCATTTGTGGGTTCATCAAAAATAGTTAATGGTGCTCTAGAAGCTAACCCCAGAATAGCATTAAAGGTACTAGTCATTCCTTTAGATAGGTTCGAATGATAATCTTCTCGATTGAGTGAAAAGTAATCAAATAAACGAATAGCAAACTCTTGATCCCAATTCGGATAAAATCTACCAGCTTCCTTAAGAATCTCACCAAGCTTTAAGGATTCGGGCAAATTCATCTCTTGACTAACATAAATTGAATTAGCGGAAATCAGTAAATTATTATAAGGATCCTCTGAAAAGACCGCTAAATCTCCAGAAGTTTTTTTAGAAAAACCTGTCAGCATCTTCAGTAAAGTAGTTTTTCCAGCTCCATTTCTACCAATTAAACCAGTAATTTTATTATCTTCTAATGTAAAAGTAAGCTGGTTTAAAGCTTTTTTTCTACCGAATTGTTTTGTCAGATTTTTACACTCAATAACATTCATTACCTATCCCCCTCTTTGTTCGCTTTTTTTATCATCTCAATTAACTGTTCTTCACTTACATCTAAGCGACTAGCTTCTAGAACTAATTCTTGCACTAAATGAGTCAAAGTTTGATTTTTTCTTTTATAAAGAATCTTTTCGCGTGCTATATCCGTTACAAACATACCAAGACCCCTTTTTTTATATAAAATATTTTCATCAACCAATATATTCAACCCCTTTGCCGCGGTCGCTGGATTAATATTAAACATCTCAGCTAGCTGATACTGAGAATATACCTTTTGATTACTCACAAAATTGCCAGTCATAATCTCAGTTTCAAGCCATTCAGATATTTGGATATAAATCGGCTTTGACCCATCACTATTTAAGATCAAATTTCCTCCTCCTCTCCAAGTTATATAGTACATTACTGTTGTAATGTACTATATAACTTTTTTGACAAAATGACAATATCATTTACCTAATTAATAAAAAATAATGAATCCAATAATAAAACCCCCCACTTTAATAGCGGGGGGTACAAAAGGGTGTGACCTATAAACTAGTTAAATCTTTATTCACTAATAAAAATAGATTATCTAAAAAAGCCTCCAATAATAGTACGAAGCATATGATGATCCATGTTTAATAAAGATTGATCAGATTTAGATAACAATTCTTTCGTATTATCGCATGTGAATTCAATTGTTCGACTTAAATAAGGGGCAAATACAGCCAGTGGTCGATTGAATTGTTGCTCTTCTTCTCTTAAGAATTCAGATTTTTCTCCGAAAACCATATGTAGATTTTCCAGTTGAATATATTCCTTTATTAGTTCAAATACAGTATCCTGCCTTGGAGGATTTGGATTAGTAACATGATAGATCTTTTGATTTTGACCGTTTTCAAGTGCAGCTAACAATACCATCGACACATAATCAACTGGAACAATATTCGATGATTCTGTAGGATTGACAATTAAACGAAAAGGTAATTTTTCTAACTCTGTGCTTCTTGATATTTTTCTCTTTAAGACTCTTAAACTCTTCATAATTCCGTATAATCCAAAGCTTGTTTCAGCCTTACCAGTAACAGAGTCACCAATAATAATAGATGGTCTTAGTATCGATACCGATAAACGATTTCCATAAGACATCACAATATGTTCTGCTTGGCATTTGGTCTTTTCATAACTATTTACAAAAGCACCTTCTACATTATACAATTCTTCCTTACCGTTAACGGAATGACCAACGGTATATGCCGTACTTACATATAAGAACTTCTTGCACTTAATCCTTAATGCAAAGTCCAGAGTATTTCGCGTTCCCTCCACATTAACCTGATATGTTAGTTCATCATCTTTAGGATCAAACGACAACAAAGCAGCACTGTGATAAATAGCGTCTACTTTTCCGATCATTTCTGAAATTTTTTCCTCAGATAATCCTAAATTATGAGACGTTACGTCTCCCTCTATAATCGTAATCTGTTTGTTTTGTCTTTCAGTAATCGTTTTTAAAAAAGCTTCTAATTTCTTTGCATTCCTTACAAGTAAGAATAGTTCATGACCTTTATTTAATAAATCACTAGCCAATCGTTTTCCTAAAAAACCATTCGAACCTGTTATCAATATTTTCACGTAATTAACACTCCTAAAAAGCAAAATTCATTACTCGTAAAAATTATAGCATCTAAATCCTCGCTATTTTCATGGATGTTCATACCAGTTTTCCCTGTTAGCATAGGCTGTTTTTCCATAGTTCGTTGCCTATAAGCTTTGCTTTCGCATGGCGGGCGGTAAATTTTCTCGATACTTAGCGCCTATCGAGTCCCTGGTTCTCTATTCCCACAAGAATCTTACACCTTACGGTCCAATCGCCTTTTTTCCTAATTCTATTCACCTAACCTTTTTAACGACAACAATCTTTTAGAATACAACCCACACACAGAAAAAAACTTCTCACTTATACAAGCGGAAGTTTTTTCGATTCATTGAAATCGTTTGTCAAGCATTCATAATTCGATCTAAAATATTTTTCTCTAATAATGTTAATGAAACATCAGATAATTCTCGAGGACGTTTTGCCTTATTTTCAATATCCAAAGTAATATTTCCATCCTCTATTAAAATAATGCGATCCGCTAATTTAACAGCCTCGCGAACGTCATGTGTTACTAATAGTGCTGTAAAGCCTTGATCTAACCATAAATTTTCAATTAAGTTTTGCATACCAAAACGAGTTAAAGCATCCAAAGCACTTAGTGGTTCATCTAATAATAATAAGGATGGTTTATGAACAAGTGCTCTAGCCAAAGCCACTCGCTGTTGTTGTCCCCCTGATAATGTGGCTGGCCATTGATTTTTAAATGGAAGTAATCCAACATAATCAAGTGTCTGTTCTGCTTTTTCCTTCCAATCTCCTTTTAATCCTAAACCAACATTATTTAATACTGATTTCCATGGCAACAATCGAGAATCTTGATACATCATCGTAGCACTAGAACTTGCTTCCTTTATAGGTGTATCATTAAATGTAATCGTTCCAGAAGTTGGTTCCTCTAAACCCGCTACTAAACGTAACAATGTACTCTTCCCACTTCCACTTTTTCCAACTATCGCCACAAACTGACCTGCTTCAATTTCTAAAGAAATATTTTTTAAAACTGTTTTTTCTCCAAAACTTTTTTCAATTTGCTTCAGATTAATTCGAATAGCATGGTCGTTCTTAACAACTGATTCTACAAAAGATGGCTCTCCCATCAAAACATCCCTCCATTAGAATTCAAACAATTCTTCCCTAAGTTCAATCATAATTCTGTGCTTATGACTATCGATTATAACTTTTATGCCAACGAAGTGCTTTTTTCTCTCCCCATTGTGCTAGTAAGTCTGCTAGCTTTCCAAATAAGGCATATAAAATGATGGTAATGATAATAATGTCGGATTGCATAAATTGTTGAGCCGTACTTGCCAAGTAACCGACACCTCTTGAAGTAGCAATAGTTTCTGCAACAATTAATGTCATCCACATAATTCCTAAGGCATAGCGCAATCCCACAAAAATTGATGGTAGAGCTCCTGGTAATAATATTTCTTTAAAAAGCTTCCAGCCTTTTAATCCATACATTTTTCCCATTTCAACAAATCCAGCATCAATATTTTTTATTCCATGTAAGGTATTTATATAGATTGGGAAAAAGACTCCAAGTGCTACAAGAAATATTTTTGCTCCTTCATCGATTCCAAACCATATGATAACAAGTGGCACAAGTGCTAAATTCGGTATATTACGAACCATTTGCAGAGTCGTATCCGTGAATAAATAAGAATATCTAGATAACCCATTAGAGATACCAAGAATAAAACCAATTCCCCCACCTATTAATAAGCCTGTTAAAGCTCTGACAACACTGATTTCCATATGGTAAAATAATTCCCCTGTGGTTACTAGATGATAAAAACTAATTAAGACCGTTAGAGGAGCAGGTACTAATTGTTCAGATATCCATCCACTTGCTGTAACAATCTGCCATCCAACTACGAAGATTACAGGAATTACCCACGGAAAAATTTGCTTTAATACTTTATTGTCCATCGTGTCTTATCCTCCATTATTCTATAGGCATATCTTTTGAAACATCTAACTTATTTGGTATTAATCCAATTTCATAATATATATCTGCTTGTTTTTGTTGAGCTTCAATAATTTCTTTATTTATTTTATCTACTGAATATTCACGTCGAGCGGTAGCGCGATCAATAATTTTCTCATCAATTCCTAGCATTTTCGAAACAAGTTTAACCACTTCTGGCTTATTTTCATTTGCCCATTTATCTGACTCATCCGTAGCTTCTAAAATTAGCTTTACTAATTCTGGATGTTCTTTATTAAAATCTACATTAGCATAGTAAAATGTTCGATTTGGATAACCATAATCTTCACCTTCTGTTAAATTAACGGTATCTAAATCAATTTCTGTTCCAGCAAAGAAGGGATCGTACGTTGCAAGAGCATCAATTTTTTTCGTTTCAAAAGCTGTACGTCCTTGCGCCGCTTCTTTTAAATATACCCACTCTACATCGTCAACAGTTAAGCCAACATCTTTAAGAGCTAGTATTGCTAAATAATGATGATTTCCTCCCTTTAGAACACCAATCTTTTTACCCTTTAAATCCTTTACTGATTTAATATTTGAATCTTTATGAACTAATACCCCAACTCCCTCTGGGTTTGGTAAATCAGCCCCAACATAAACGAGAGGTTTATTTCCCGCTTGTGCATTTATACCTGATCCATCGGCAGCATGACCAAAATCGATATTTCCTGTGAATAATCCTTCTAATAAAGCATTTCCTTGGCTAAATTCCTTCCATTCAACCTTATATCCTTTATCTTTAAGCTTCTTCTCAAGAAAACCACTTTCTTTTAAAATATTAAGCGTGTTTCCTTTTTGATAACCAACTCGAACGATCTTTTCTGAACTAGTTTTTCCATTTGATTTCTTTGAACTACCTTCAGCTCCGCAGCCTACAAGTAAAACTGCGAAAGCCAATAATAATGTAATATAATAAAAAATCCGTTTTTTCTTCATATTTATTCCCCTTATCTTATCTATTTACATCAGCTTACTCGGAATTATGCTAAAAAAATGATTGAAATGTATTATTTCTTCTCTATTTTATAAATACCACCTAAAAAACTAAAAGTAGAATTATTAATTCCTCCAGCAAAGGTTACTTTAAAAGGTCTTTCCCCTCTATTCTTTAGTACCGATGAAACAACACCTTCACCAATTGGACTACTAAATACTAAATTTCCACCTGGTAAATGCAAGGCCTGAGATGTCGCTTGGAGTTCCTCATCCATATACTCTTCTCCAGCTGGTAAGCCTAATAATTCCGACCACTTCTTAACTGTAGATTGTAAATCTCTGACAGCAAAATTCACATGTGAAAATGATACTCCCGAAGGATGTGTTGTAATAACTTCTCTCTCTATTAAATCTGCTCTTCTCTCTTCATCACTTTCATTCCATTGAATAATAAATGGTAATTCTAGCTCTCCATTCTCATCCCCTACGTATAATAATTGCCAATCAATTACACTATTATCCGGTCTTTTTCTGTTCATCGATACCGGACCATTTACAGTTAATCCTTTATCTCGAAAAAATTGTGCATCTTTTTCGATGTCAGTAGTACGAATAGCGATTCGTGAAAATCCTTCAATAAAATCATCTTGAACTATCGTTCCAACTAAGCTATGAGCTGGATGTTGAGTTTTTTTAACTAGTTCACGATCATAGGTACTTAAAAATTCGATATAACTTAAATCAAAATAGCTTAGGGCATTATACGTACCGCGATTTTGATGAACTCCACCTTCAGCTGCATAAATTCCGTTTTCTTTTAATTGAGCGATAGCGTCTTTCGGTTCTTCAACAAAATGAACTAAATGATCAAATGCAAAACTCATGTACGAATCCTCCTAAAAATTATAATAAATAATGTGATACAATCTTCACGAATGATTTTTCAATATTTAATAAGGCTCTTTCATCAAAATCAAACTTGGGATGATGGTGTGGAAATTGAGTATTTTCCTTTTCATTTCTAGCTCCTACTTTAAAATAACATCCCGGCTTTTCAAGTAAATAATAGGCAAAATCCTCTGCCCCCATGGACGGTTCAAAATCAATAATTGCTTCATTTGAGAATACATCAGACAAAATATTTTTTACTATATCCGTTTCAATTTGATGATTATATAAGGCTGGATATCCATTCAAATAATCAATCGAAAAATCCGCATGAAATCCACTCGTAATTCCTTCTACAATTGAGTATATTTCATTTTTAACCAATTCTCGTGTCGCATCATCAAATGTACGAACAGTTCCTTCTAATCTAGCTGTATCAGCAATAATATTAAAAGCTGTACCAGCTTGAAAAACACCGATAGTAACCACAGCTGGTTGTAAAGGATTAATTCTACGACTTACTATTTTTTGTAATGAACTTACAATCTCACTTCCTATAACAATGGAATCGATAGAGTCGTGTGGTTTAGCCCCATGACCACCTTTTCCCTCAATCTTTATTTCAAATTTGTCAACCGCTGCCATCCTAAATCCTTCATTAATAGCCACTTTTCCTAAAGGATACTCAGTTGCTAAATGTGCACCAAACACATAATCTACACCTTCCAAAACCTGATCTTCAATCATAAATTTCGCTCCACCAGGTGGTTTTTCCTCTGCATGCTGAAAGATAAATATTATTTTCCCATGTAATACATGTTTGTATTGACTCAATGTTTGGGCTACACCTAATAAAGCAGCTGTATGCCCATCATGGCCACAAGCATGCATTACACCAACATTCTTTGATTTATATTCCACTTGCTTTTCATCCACAATAGGAAGAGCATCAAAATCAGCTCTTAAAGCAATGGTTTTCCCATCTTGATTTCCTGATAGGATCCCAACAACTCCATTTCCGCCAACTTGCGTCCTTACTTCAAGACCAAAACTTTCTAATTTTCCCGCAATAAAGTGTGCCGTTTTCACTTCTTGAAAAGAAAGCTCTGGATTTTCGTGCATATATCTTCTCCAACCTACAATCTGTTGAAAATTCTTTTCTAATTCCTCATTAATGGATTGTTCAATCTCTCTGTGTTGATAAATCACCAAGCTTCCCCCTACTTTCATTTTTATTTCATACCCACTCAATTCCGACTATATAGATATGTTTAATAAATTTAACTTATTATAATCTAATTATTTTGATTATTCAACCGTTTTTTCCAATAATAGCTATATTTATTTTTCCACACAAAAAAGGAAGTAAAATTATATTTTTACTTCCTTTGATTACTCCTATTATAAACTGATTCTCTTTCCACTATTGAAACAGGTAACATATATTCGTTCTTGACAGGCTCTCCTTTTGCTTTCCTCTTTATAATTGCAACAGCAGTTTCTGCTTTTAAAAAGATATTTTGATCAACAGTAGTCAACTCTGGATTACTATATTTACTAAATTGAATATTATCAAAACCCATGATGGATAAATCCTCTGGAATTTTATAGCCCTTTCTTATAAATCCTTTCATTAAACCAATCGCCATAATATCACAAGTACAAAATATCGCATCATATTTATTGATACTATCCGCAATTTTATAAGCAATTCGGATACCTTCATCATAACTATAATTGACATCTGATAAATAAATATGTTCTTTACTAAATTCCATACCGTATGCTTCCAGAGCCTCTTTATAGCCTGCTACTCTCTTCTCAAAAAAATTGCCTCTATCATTCCCACAGCCAACAAAAGCAATCGATTTATGACCTTTTAATATTAAATACTCAATGCTATCAAATGCACCCTTTTTATCCTCTGAAGTAATTGTCACGTATTTTGGGTGATATTCATATTCATCTACTATAACAATTGGGAGATTCATTTGCTTTAAGATCAGTGATAATTGTACAGGAATCTTTCCTAAAACAACAACACCCATAAGAGATTTTTCCATTAATTCTTCATAGGTATATGGAGCTAAAGAATTATAGACACTCACCGATAATTGGTTTTCTTGAGCCGTATACTCGACACTGCTAATAAACTCTTGATAGAAGGGGTTTTTATCCATTACCGCTCTTCGATAATTTTGGTCCATTTCCAAAAAAATAGCGATCGTTGTTTTCGATCGTTTCATTACTTGATCAAGAAATGTAGAGGGTAAATAGCCCCACTCTTCAATTGTTTCAAGTAGCTTATTTTTAGTTTCTTTCGGTATTTTTCCAACTTTATTTTGAATAAAAGAATTAATGAAATCTTGATAAAAAGGTGAATCTTGCATGAATGACTTTGATTCATTGCTTTCTTTATTTGTTCTCTTCGCTAAATTTCTTGCAGTATTATTTGGAATATAGCCCAATTCTTCAATCGCATCGAGCACTCTTTGCTTCGTTTCATCGGATACTTTTCCAATATCATTCAACACATAAGAAACAGTTGCTTTTGATACATTGGCTCTTAGGGCAACATCTTTAATTGTAACTTTTTTCATGATTAATCTTACCCCTCCAAGCTATAAACTATTTCCATTTTCTTTTATTATTTCTTTTTTGTAAACCATTTATAATGAATTAAATAAAGACCTTGTCTATTTTGTGTATTTTAAATATTGCAGAACCTAAGAAAAGCTGAATGATTCATGAATTAAATAAAATATACCTTGCCTATTTCCCATTATAAAAAGGCTGAATCAGAAAGTATACTTCTAACCACTTTCGATTCAGCCTTTATGTTTTATCTACGTTACATTATTTCTTTAATATAATTTTTCAACGTATCTGATTTACCACCGAAGATTGCTTGTACACCACCTGAAATTTCTAGTACACCTGAAGCTCCTAGACGTTTCAGTTCTGCTTTATCAACGATTTTTGAATCTTTAACTTCTACACGAAGGCGAGTAATACACGCATCAATGTTTTCAATATTTTCGCTTCCACCTAATGCTGCTAATACTTTTGGTGCGATTTCACGAAGCTCATCATTTCCACCTTTAGCAGCTGGTGCCGCTTCACCGTCTTTACCTTGGAAGTCAGCTTTTGTATATAATTTTGTTTCTTCATCTTCATCTTCACGACCAGGTGTTTTTAAATTAAACTTCGTAATAACGAATTTGAAAATGAAGAAGTAAAGAGCAAAGTAGACAATACCTACACCAATTACGTATAACCAGTGCGTTGGTACACCAGCACCTGCTGGAAGTAAACCGAATAATGTAAAGTCAATGATACCACCAGAGAATGTCATACCGATGAATACATTGAAAACATCCATTAACATGAATGATAAACCTGCTAGAATAGCGTGGATTACATATAACCATGGAGCTACGAATAAGAATGTAAATTCTAATGGCTCTGTAATACCAGTAAGCGCTGCTGTACCTGCTGCCGATGCTAATAATGAACCAACAACCACTTTCTTGCTTGGTTTAGCTGTTTTATATAAAGCAAGTGCCGCACCCGCTAAACCGAACATCATGAATGGGAATTTACCAGCCATGAAACGAGTTGTACCATTTACGATTGCATCCATTGTTTCAGGAGATGCTCCTACTAAATCTTTCATTGAACCTAATTGAGCAAAGTAAGCTGTGTTTGCTCCATCAATTACTGTTGGAACACCATTAATGATTACTTCAGCTTGTACTAAAGAAGAGAACCAGAATGGTGTATAGAATACATGGTGTAAACCAAATGGAATTAATGAACGTTCGATTAATCCATATAGGAATGTTCCAGCTGCACCTGATGCGTTAACTATATCTGCTAGGGCAGCAATTCCATCTTGAACAAATGGCCATAAGAATCCAAGAATCGCACCAACAAAAGCCATTACTAAAGCCGTGATAATTGGAACGAAACGTGATCCTGCGAAGAATGAGAACATTGGATTGAATGTAATATTATAATAACGATTATGTAACACACTTGTTACTAAACCTGTAATGATACCACCGAATACTGACATATTAAGTGTAAAGATACCTACTGTAGTTGTTACATACGTACCATACTCACCAACATTATCAGGAGTAACTACACCTAATCTTGTGTAACCAAGTGTTAACATAGTAGAAATTACTTGGTGCATGATTAAAAATCCAAAAACAGATGCTAAACCAGCTGTACCTTTATCTTCTTTAGCTAAACCTACAGCTACACCTATTGCAAAAAGGATAGGAAGATTACCAAAAACAATATCCCCTACACCTTTCATAATATTTAAGATACCGTTTACAAATTCAATATTAACAAATGAAATCAACGGATTGTAAATAGAAGGTGCATTTTCTAAGCTTGCAATTCCTAGTAAAGCACCACCGATACCAAGAAGGATACCAGCAATCGGTAAAGCTGCGATTGGAAGCATAATCGCTTTACCAATACGTTGTAAATACTTAAACATATTATTTTTCGTCCTTTCAACATCATTTCGTTAACTAGTTAACCCCTCATTTAGTTAAACGGTTAACTAACGTTAATTACTATATCACAATTACACAGTAAACGGTTACAAATATTTGTGAATTTTTTGTGTCTACCATTATTTTCACTGTAATAGAAGTATGCCCTTGATATATAGTAATTATGAATATGATTAGCAAAAATTATCATAGTTTTTTTTCGGAATCTTCATTGAACGATTATGCTAAAATAGAATTAAAGTTAAGATGTCTTATCTTAGTCCATTTCATCTCTTCATTTTATGTAACCTTTTATTCATATTCCGTTCATACACACAAGTTATACTTAAATTTACATAATACTGTTGATTGGGATTATAGAATAAATACAAATATGCAATATACAATCAAGGAGGACTACACATATGAAAAAGCTGTTTAATTCGGCATTTGCTTATTTAGTTGTTGCATTAATAAGTGGAGTTTTATTTAGAGAATTAACGAAAATCTGGGGAGTTTTTGACACTACAGCTCTAGGAAAAGTACATGGTCATTTATTAACACTAGGTTTTATTATGTTCTTAATATTCCTTTTGTTAGAGAAAAATTTTCAGCTTTCTACTTCAAAAAGATTTAATCTATTCTTCATTCTATATAATGTAGGGTTGATTCTTTCTACTACTATGATGTTTATAAGAGGTATCGTTTCTATTCTTGTTATTAAAGGATCATTTGAATTATCCAATGGTTTAGACGCAGCTATATCAGGTATGTCTGGATTAGGTCATATCATTTTATCTATTGGTTTATTCATCTTTATGTTCATTTTAATGCAAAAGGTTTCACCCGATAAAGAATAAATAACAGATGCTTAAAACAAAGGAGCCACTGAAAAGTGATTTTGTATCACTTTTCAGTGGCTCCTTGCTTTATGTATTCTATATTTTATTGATATGTTTTACTTACGTGTTTTTTCTTTATAAAATACTTTTTCCTATGAACAGAAATAGGCGAAGTAAAGTTCCGATCCAAGCTACACGCTTTCCGCAAGGTGAGTGATCAACCTTTTATGTAAATCTTATTCACTGCACACTTATTTCAAAACAACAATCTTTTAGAAAACATCTTTATAAAAAAGCTAAGTTTACCCACTTCGTTATATACTTTGTTTATTATACTCTTTGCTGGATATAAGAGTAATTTGGAAATAACATAAAATCTTAGAGGGTATCCATCACATTTTGTGGACACCCTCTTACTTACTGATTAAATCTAAAATAGATGCTATTTTATAATAACTATTAATTCATAATACTTTGAAGCAACTCGTATGTCTCTTTAAATCCTGGCTGTGTTGCATTTGCCATTCGATATACCATTTCAATATCTTGATACATAATAAATCTATGATTTGGCAAATTGTAACGCTTTGCTAAATCGATATACTGTTCAAAATTCGCTAATCCCTCTAGTATTTGATTTGGACCGTGGGAGTTAATTTCAACATTAATACTATTTCCATAAATTTGAGCTTTTAAAAAGGCCAAATGAATACGATATTTTACTCCTGAACCAGTCATTTTAAAGGCATTTGGTTGTAAAAAGGCATCATCAAAGCCTAAAGTCTGCCATAATGGAAAATTATTAGACGTTGCATGAGGTGAATAAATAAAATATTTACCTATACTATGTATTTCATTTGCTACATTTTCTATTAAAATTTCATCTTGTGGATTTGAGACCGTTTCATTTAACCAATAGTACCCTTTAAATACTAAATTACTATACTGAGCCAAATCCCATTCCATCTCTACGTTCTGAATATACCATGAAACTAACTTTTGACGTTCTTCAGTTGTATTTGACATAGCAACACCATCAAATCCAACAATATCTCCTTGGCGCTTCGGATATGGTATAGAAAGATACACATTTACTGTCTGATTAACTTGCTTTGCTGCTTCATTTAAAGTATACAATCCACCCTTTTCATCAAATGTTTTATTAACATATGATAACCAATCGTCATAATTAGCTGTATTATTTGGTAGTTCTGTAAATTCTACCTCTTTCGAAGCTTTTCTTCCTAAAAAGATAAAAGTATCAAACATTGTGCCTGTATTGTTTTGAATATCTTTTACCAAATAGGGTTTGTAGTAATCTGTCGAAAAAGCTTGTTTCCGCTCATCACCATTGTATATTAAAACACCCTTTGAAAGGTCTGTTTTACTCGCTGAAGATACTTCCCTTGAAAAGCTAACTAAACCATTATCCACTGGGTGAACGGTTGCTTTATCATAATTCAATGCAAGATTTATCGCCTCATCTGGTTTACGAACTGTATGTAGAACTTGTCCATTTTCTTCAACGGTATATTCTAAAGGTTCCTGATAAATACGACTTAAGAAAGCAGAGAACTGTGCTCTTGTTACAAGCTCTTCAGGTCTGAATGTACCGTCAGTATAACCAGTTGTAACCTTAAATTCAGCGATCCCATCAATGAAAGGGTAGTAACTATTGCTTTTACTTACATCTTTAAAACTTGTTCTCTTTAACCCAACATAATCAAATGCCGTCGCTAAGGCCTTCGCCATTTCCTTTCGAGTTAAAGGATCATACGGCTTAAATTCATTATTTGTTACTGTAAATAAATCTAAGTTAACCGAAGCAATAACTTCATCATAGCCACTCATCGTAGGAACTAAATCAGTTGGAACTGCAACACGCTGTGTCGTATTTGTTTTTTTTAATGCGCGCACTAAGAGGCTAGCCGCGTCCTTTCTGGTCAAAATTTCATTTGGCTTAAATTTCCCATCAGCATAGCCCATAATAACCTGCTTATCAGTCAAAAAATTAATATCATGATACGCCCAGTAGGTTCTTGATACGTCTGGGAATTTAGTACTTGCTGATGCTGATGTAGAAAATACTATAGACAATACTACAAAGCTACATAAATAAAATACTAGTTTTTTCATTATTAAATCCTTTCTGTCGAAATTAAAAGTTCAAATAAGAAAAGCATAACATACTTTTTGACAGAAAAAGTGAAATATATGAAAAAAAAGAACTATATTAAATTTTTTAATCATTCATTTAAAATTTATACATACAAATTTCATAATCATATTCTACTAGATGAAAAACTTATATTCATTTACAACGGCATTTGTTTTATTTTTTGATCAATATTTTTTTCCAACTATAAAAATACTATCCTTACAGCAATAAAAAATACACTAATAATAAATACCTTTAAATGTGAATCAACGCCATTAACAGTGTCAAAAAAACTTGAATGTACTCACCCAAAAGTATAGCTAAACTTCCATTATAAATTCGTCAATAGAAATCGATAAGGATATATCAAAAAAGGTGCCTATAAGTAATACTCATAGACACCTTCACCTATTTTAATATCGGGTTACGCTAATAGCTCAGCAATTTCATTGATTTTCTTCGCACCGAATACCACTTGCTCATCATTAATAATCATTGCTGGAACACTCATTACCTTGTATTGCTTTTTAATATCTTGGAACTGGCTAATATCAACCATCTCTGCTTCGACATTTGGATTTTCAATTGCAATACGTTGTGCCCCTACTACTACGTCTGGACAGAAATGACATGCAAGTGAAACCATAACTTTAATATTAGCTTTTTTATTAATTGATTTAATTGAATCCATAATAGTTGCATCTAATGCTTGTCCTGGTCCTGCTAAGTTGTAAATAGCTAAGATAAATGAATTTAATTCATGGCCACCAGGAACACCGTGATATTTCACACCACTATATTCTCCATTAGCATTTAATAATGAAACAACAGGGTATTTATCCGCATTAATTTTTGATTCCATTTCAGGATTTTCACCTTTATTATATAGCTCAAGATGAACTTTATCTCCTAGCTCTGCTACATCTAATAAGAAATCACGTAATTCAACCGATTTAGGCATGCTTTCATCAACAATGGAAACTAACGTAACATCACTTTCCATTTTACTGAAAATTCCTTTTAATTGGCCACGAATTGCATCGGATAATAATGAGCTTTTACCGCCAGTTGCAGCTGCCGCTTTAGGCTCTTCCTTTTTCGCTGGTTTTTCTTCTTCTGGCTCATCAACAATTCCTAAGCGCTCTTTTTCTTCTGAAACATATTTTCCTGCATCTGTCGCAGCAATCGCACCATCCGCAACAGCTGTAATAACTTGACGTAAAGATTTCGGACGTAAATCACCAGCAGCATATACACCTTTTACATTTGTTTGCATATCATCGTTTGTAATGATATAGCCTGCACGATCCATTTCAATATGACCTTTAAAAAGTTCTGTTTTTGGCTGATAACCAACAAAAACAAATACTCCAAATGTACCATCTTCTTCTTTCGCTTCGTATGTCCATTCTTCTTTTGTTACATTATTAATAAAACGAGCTCGTTTAATCATATCTTCACCAGAAATTTCAAGCATTTCTGTATTAAATTTAACTTCAATTTTATCATTTGCAAATACTTTATCCGCAATAGATGGTGCACAAGTAAATTCAGGCTCACGAGCAATAATCGTTACTTTTGTTGCATAACGAGTTAAATACATAGCTTCTTCAGCAGCTGCAAATCCAGCTCCAATAACAAATACTTCTAAGCCTTCAAAGAACTCACCATCACATGTAGAACAATATGCTACTCCTCGACCTGTAAATTCTGCTTCTCCTGGGAATCCTAATTTTCTTGCAGATGCACCTGTAGCAATAATGATCGCACGAGCTTTCAATTCACCGTTAATTGTTTTAATAATTTTTACTTCACCAGAAAAATCAACATCCGTTACTTCTGTTTTAATAAATTCTACTCCGAAATCTTCATTTTGAAGTCTCATTTCTTCTATTAATGCAGGTCCTGATGTTTTGCGAATTCCAGGATAGTTTACAATTTCTGATGTGGTCGATGTTTGTCCACCGAAATCACTTTTTTCAATAATAGCTGTTTTTAATTTTGCACGCCCTGCATAAACACCTGCTGAAAGACCTGCTGGGCCGCCACCAATTATTAATAAATCATATATTTTACTCATTTTTCGCTCTCCTCGTTGTATATTATTTTTAAAACGATCTACTTTTTAATCGTTACATTCTATCTAAACTACCAAAGTTTTACTTTATCTATTTTTACGTAGAAATGATTAGACTAACTAAAAGGTTAATCGGTTAAATCCATTTCTACATTTACTTTCAAGCTCATGTATTTCTATAAGTACTATGAAAAATAATCATTATTGCTCATCACTGAGCATTTTTTATGTTAACACTATTCAAAAAATATAAAATATTCACTCTTTAATGAAGGCTGTGACAAAAGAGCCTGTCTGATACAAGTCTTTAGCACAGCCTATATGATGTTACCAAATTAACGACTTTGGTTTGCTGTATTCTAAATTACAATCTATTTTGTATAAGTAAAATTAGATTTTACCAACTAAGTCTAAGCTTGGCTCTAATGTTTCTTCACCTGGAGTCCATTTCGCTGGGCATACTTTATCACCGTGTTCTGCAACGAATTGAGCAGCTTGTACTTTACGTACTAATTCTTCAGCGTTACGTCCGATACCTAGATCATTGATTTCGTATGCTTTAATTTGACCTTCAGGGTTAACAATGAAAGTTCCACGTAAAGCTACTCCATCTTCTTCAACTAATACGCCAAATTGTTTTGATAGAGCTTGACCTGGATCAGCTAACATTGGGTATTGGATTTTACCAATTGTGTCTGTAGCATCAGCCCAACCTTTGTGAACAAAATGAGTATCTGTAGATACAGAGTAAACTTCACAGTTCATTTCTTTAAATGTTTCATAGTTATCTTGGATGTCTGCTAATTCTGTTGGGCAAACAAAAGAGAAATCTGCTGGATAGAAGAAGAATACAGCCCATTTACCTTTTACATCTTCTAAAGTAACTTCTTTAAATTCTCCTGCGTGATATGCTTGTACTTTGAAATCTTCAACTTGTTTATTAATTAATGACATTGTGTTATTTCCTCCTGAAAGTTAAATTATATTTATCCTTTCTTTATAATAATTATTAATAAGTAATTAGTCAAGGATAATTTATAAATTATTTCATATTTTACTTATTATTTTTTAGACTGCCTACTAAATACTTTAAATTTAATCTTTTTCATAAACATTATATAAATAATATACGTAACATACTTCTTATAATTTATCTATCGTTATAGTACAAATAGAGATAAGATGTTAAGAATAAGATTAATACAATTTCGTACTATAAATATTCTCATATATAATATTTAATTGAGAATACCTGATAGTGTAAGAATGAAGACACATTATTTATAAATCATCATTTTAATTAATGAAAAACTCTAAAGTATGATTATTGGGACTAGTTGTAAATAATTTACTGTCATTTGCAAACTTTTTTGAAGTAAAAGTTGAAAGAAACATCCTTAATCTTCTTTAATATGCCAAGAAGACAGCCACTAGGTATGTGGATATCATCAACATTCTCTATATCCTATTTTTTCAGCTTTTTATAAAATATATACTACTTTTGTTTTCCTCTTTCTGTTAACTTCAGTTTGCTAATGATTGTAGAAATACGATTCAATGGCAGGCTTAGAAACTATTTTCTTCATGATGAACGCTTTTACTTTATTTTGGTATACGGCAAAAAGGAAAAAACATACAAAAAACACAAAATAATTGTTTAGATTCCACCAATTATTGGGTAATTAAAATTTTTATAAGTTTAAGAAAAAACGAACCATAAATTAAGAAAATTTTAAGAATTGGTTGGTATAGTATAAATACAAATTAAATTGTCTATATTCAATAACATAACTTAGTTATTTTTCTTAAAATATGGTCATAATATCTGTAAAAATAGGAGAGTTAAAACAATGAAAAAATTAAACATTATAAATTTATATTCAATCTTTTTATTAGGGACTTCATTTTTAATTATGAATTATGCGTTAAATGTAGGCTTTATCTTTTTAGCATTATCAGTTGTCACAATATTCACTAAAACATTTATTGAGCATAAGTTCGGAAAACCTGTTCATTATAATCACAGCTAATTTACTCTACATAAAAGTCATTTCTCGTTAATTAGTTGTCAACGGTTATAATACTCAAAAAACACACTATTCCAGCAACATGTTGGTGGAATAGTGTGTTTTTTTGATCTCCGATACTCTATAAAGTTTTTTACTAGCTTTTGCAACTTAATTATAGTAATATATTCACGAATTTAAGAAAAGACTACGAATAGTTGAAATATTATAGATTGTATAATATTTACAAATAATATCAGCAAGTGATTTATACTTTAGGAGATGGATAGAAGTATGGAAGAGAAATATTGTAGAGAATCAAGAGTTTGTAGAACAAGCCGAGTATTTCCAAACGATGTGAATAACCACAATACATTATTTGGCGGAAAATTAATGAGTGATGTAGACCAAGTAGCTTCAATATCTGCGGCACGTCATAGTCGTTGTGAGTGTGTTACAGCATCAACAGACTCTGTCGATTTTTTACAACCTATAAGAACCACAGATTCCGTTTGCTTTGAATCTTATGTGACTTGGACAGGTTCTTCATCAATGGAAGTGTTTGTTAAAATAATTGCAGAAAATTTAAGAAGTGGTGAACGGAAAATAGCCGCAACTGCCCTTTTAACATTTGTTGCTCTAGATGACAATAAGCGTCCTACCGCCGTTCCAAAAGTGATACCTGAAACTGCAGAAGAGAAAAAACTTCATGAAACTGCAGAAGCAAGAGCTATCATGAGAAAAGAACGTAAAAAACATAGTAAAGAACTAGCCCAACACTTAACAACCAATTCACCATGGAATTAAATAGTAAGAATTAAATCATAATATTTAAGCTATATATATCCTTCAATTTAAATAGAAAGCAGATTCTATGTGGATAACTTCTTATCAAGAATCTGCTTTTTCCATATTAATAGGATAATTGGTAAACTAAAAATCTCTCATTTGGGTTTTTTTCATATAAACCAGTTAATCTAACTTCCTCTACCAACTCAAATATCGTTTGATTTTCTAAATAAAACATATATTCATCTGAAGCGTAATATAAAACGATTTTTATTACCCTTGGATTTTGTTCAACAGAAAGTAGTATATTTCGAATTATTTTCATAAAAATTTGGATGGAAAAAGGGTTAAAAAAGTAAAAAATATTGTCAAAAGGATTAATCGTATACTCTTCAGCTAAACAGCATAAAAAGTGTATTTTTTCCGCACTTTTTTTCTTTTTTGAAATATAGCTTTTTTTATTTTCAAGAGCTTCTAAATAAAAAAACTCATTCATTTCGATACCAACAACAGAAGCATTAAATAATTCATGAATAAAAAAATTTAATCTTCCTTTACCACAACCAAAATCAACTATGCGATCTGTACTTTGGATAGTAAGATGCTGAAATAATTGTTCTAATGCAAAATAAGGTGTTGGCTCATATCTGTGGTAATGTATGGATTGATTAAATCCTTTCTGCTCTCCTGCTGTTTTAATGTGCAGCACTTCATCATATTGTATTTCCTTCATGCCCCTGCTCCTTTATATTCAATTCCTTAATCTTATAGCTTCTTTAAAAGTAATGAAAGAATTTTTTTCTAAATGAAGCTCTGTTATACTATTTTTAATAGGCAGTTTTTTAAAAGGTTATTCTTTATAGAGGTTTAGCAAATAGAAATGATTGTTGATTGAGTAAGGGCCAAACTCCTCTATCAGGGAAGCGACTAGATTGGAGTGTACACATAATATTATCCCAAAAAACAGAAGAGTAGTCATATAAAAGAAGTTCATTTTTTATATGACAGCTCTTCTTTATTCTACATACCTTAAAATGAACGGAAATTAATTAATTCCTCTTAACGTTCCTGGGACAATTCTCTTTCTCTATGAATCATTCTCGTTATAATCTATAGCTTACCTCTACCCATGTTAATGCTCCATGACTCTCTAGTAAAACGGCTTGTTTTTCCCCTAAGAATGTCTCTATAGAATCAGGAATTCAGAAATAGATGATGCAACACACCCAGCAAGTGGGACTATATAGGATGTATTTCAAAAAAAGATTCTGAATCTAATTTACAAACAACAAGGAAAATATTACTATTGAATATACAAAATATTCTAAAATAGGGTGAATTATGATAAAAAATTATCAATATTATCAAAAACAGCACCGATTAATCCTTAAAAGCTTTATGGCTATTATTTCGCTGTTATTGTTAGTCGGTATTTCCGTTTCACCTATAAGTTGGAAACATGATTCTCTAGATATGACTATACAGGTGATATTAATTACTGGAATTATTTTATCTCTTTTATTATTTATTAAAAAAGATTCAAATATCTTTAAAACCATGTTTATTTTTATTATTACTGTATATTTGTATTTGAAGTTTTGGACATTTCCTAATACAGCTATCATGTTAAGCCTATTTTCAATGGCTCCTTTAATTCCCATTTTCTTATTTGATAAAATAGGTTTTTATATTGTAGCCTCATTAAATATTATTCTAGGTCCTTCTTTTATTTATATCATTTCTCATTCTAATCTCAAGGACACTTACGAATATGTTTCACTCGATAGCTTTGGAAATATACTAAATTTCATTGCAATCCAAATTATTTTATTTTTTGTTTTTATAGGGACAAAAAATAGAGTCGATTCAACTAAAGCATTTCAAAATGAACTTCAACAAGCCAAACAATTACATTCTATTGGACAATTAGCAGCTACTATTGCGCATGAAATAAGAAATCCTATTACAGTAGTGAAAGGATTTGCTCAACTATTACATCAGGAAAACAATTTAAATGAAAAAGAAAAGTACTTTGTCGAAACAATGCTAACTGAACTAGAATTCACACAGCATATTATAAATGATTACTTGTCTCTAGCGAAACCACAAACCGATAATATTCAATTAATTGATTTAAATCAAGAAATCCGAAAAATTAGTGATCTTCTTACCAGCTTTGCTAATAATCAAAATATCGGCATTCAGCTTAAATTAAAAAATGAATTGTTTATTAAAATGAATCCTATTGAATTAAAGCAAGTATTCGTTAATATTATTAAGAACGGAATAGAATCTATGAAGAATCCTGGTTTCATCATCGTAGAAGCTGATCAAGAAGGTAATATGGCGAGAATTAAAATTACTGATTCAGGAATAGGCATGTCTAAAGAACAAATTGAAAATCTCGGATTACCCTTTTATTCTTTAAAAGAAAGAGGAACTGGAATTGGTTTAACTGTTTGCTATAATATCATACATAAATATAAAGGTAAGGTTAATGTACATAGTCAACTAAATAAAGGGACTACATTTACTATATATCTCCCTTTAAATATAAATTAAAACAAACATCATAAAAACCAC
>NZ_CAPG01000015.1:0-2475 GCF_000321185.1 Bacillus sp. AP8 | reverse complement strand
TTTTTTTATTGATTATTTTTTTAATAAGCAGACCATCCTGCATCTGCAGTTATTACAGCACCATTAACAAAAGAAGATTCATCAGAACCTAAGAATAAAGCAATATTTGCAATTTCTTCAGTTGTTCCAGAGCGCGGCATTAAATTTAAACCAGCAACAGCACGTTCCATACCAAATGGATCTGGTTGTGTCATAGCTTTTGCTAGATTAGTAGGAACAGCACTTGGTGCGATCGCATTACAACGAATTCCTAATTTATTGTAATGTGCCGCTACGTTCTTAGTCATACCCACTAAAGCAAACTTAGAAGCTGTATATGTTAATCCACCACGACCACCTTCTACTCCTGATAAAGAAGCCATGTTAACAATTACTCCTGATTTTTTCTCTTCAAAGATTTGGATTGCCTTTCTCATTGCTCTCATAGCTCCAGTTGTATTGATCGAAATAACTCGATCCCATACATCATCCGGTACATTTCCTGCAGCATACATATTATCACCAATACCAGCATTATTAACCAAAATATCTACAGTACTAAATTTTTCAATGGCTACATTATACATATTTTGAATATCTTCTTCTACAGTCACGTTTGTTTTTACCGCAATAGCTTGTCCACCATTGTCTGTTATTTCTTTTACTGTTTCTTCGGCAGCTTCTAGATTCATATCAGCAATTACAACTTTTGCTCCTTCTTTCGCATACAACATTGTAATCGCTTTACCAAGACCTGCACCTGCACCTGTAATAACTGCCACTTTGTTTTCTAATCGACCCATGTCATTTCCCTCCTTGATTTGTTCGTGAAATAGTAAAATCTTCCCCTAACTACACATTATCACAAAATAACAAATTATTAAAAAATTAGAACCGCAACGAATATCCAAAACAATGTTTGCTAAAACTAATTCATAAAAAAATGCGGTAAGCCCTTTTTATTAGCCACCGCATCTATTTTTACTTTTATTCATTCAATAAATTTTTAAGAGCTATATAATCACTAAATCCATTACAATGAATTTTAATCATAACTCCTTCATAATATTCAAAAAGAAATACTTCACTCTCACTATCGAGTAAAGAGTCTTCTAAATCATCATAACCAGCAATAGAACCTTGAATATCATGCAAGCATTCCGTAATATTTTTGAACCCTACTATGCTATAAGAAGATAAACTTTCACTGTTCCATTCCATTTCTCCAACTGGAGCAAAAGCGACTTTGTCACTGCGAATCATTTTGTTAAATAACCCAGTCAGTTCAACTCCAATATCCGTATTTTTTCTACTACTAGTTAACGCATAATGATATACGGTAAATTTCTTTTCTAAATATAAGAGAATCTTTTTCGCCACTTCAGACATTTTCAATATTGAACCATCTTCTAGTTCATTACATGTTATAGTCAACGTATGCCTCTCACTTATTTTCACTCTTGTCATTTCCTACTTTCTATATCCTTTTATTTCATATAATATACTTTCTTTATTTTCAATGAAAGAACTCTCTATTGATTTATCTTTTCCATTATATAATATAGGTATCAACTGCAAAAATCCATTGAAGCTACTATATAGCCTAATGACACATTCAACTAGTTGTTTGCTTTTTCTTTTTTCGCGGAAGTTCGGGACTCTTCCTACAAGAATCTACTATGTGCATAATAGCAAAATAAGGATGTTTATAGATCATTTTAGGTCCACTTTTTCTCATAACATCTTTCACTTGCTCTTTCATATCTGGCTTATAGCAGTGAATTTTACAATTTTGACAAGCTGGCTTTTTCTCTTGAAAAGGACATTTCGATAAACGGAAGTAAGCATATTCTCGCAACTTGTGACAATCATCACATAAAACCTCTTGTTTATGTTCAGATATACAATATATTTCTATCATGTTACTAATAGTTTCTCGTTCTCGCTTCATTCTCTCCAACATGCATACCTCCTAAAAACGGTGTGAAAATTCTGTAGCTATCCGTTTACACTATTATATTAATATAACATATTACCAGTATAGACTTCAGTATGTTCTTGTAGAAATCGTTTTTATCAAGAAACCATATTACAAAGCGATGTTAATTCTAATAGCTTTCATTTATGAATCTAATCTTATTTAAACCATTGAGATTTCCCTTAGTCTTTTGGTTAATAAAGACAATAAATCGTAGTATACAAATTAACATATAAGAACAAAAGCACAAGCGCCTTGGAAGTAAGGGACATCAACTAAATCGCCACGTCCTTTAGCAACGTCGATGTGACCTATCTCCTGGAGGACTTCACCCAGCATAAGGCAAGCCTGCTAAAAGATTGTTCTTTGAGCTTCTGGACGGATTGGCTTATGACCTCTAGAAGCTAAGTTCTGGAGTTAAACTTCAACATTTTCAAAAACAAACAATCTATAGGTCATAATTCTATCATTTCCTAAACAATAAAAAGNNNNTTNTATATATATATATATATATATAT
>NZ_CAPG01000016.1:0-11184 GCF_000321185.1 Bacillus sp. AP8 | reverse complement strand
GTTCTATTTGAAAATCTTTANAGGTAATTAAAGCAAAATGAAATAAATAAGAAGAGAAACCTATTTATGCAGTGGAGATAAACGAATCGTTTCTTTAAGTTATTGTAAATAGTAGATTGTATTTACAATAACTTAAAGAAATCGATCGCATTTGAGGAGACAACTATTCATAAAATTCGTTGTCTAATAGAGGAAATCATCGTTGATTAATTTCCGCGAAATATTTCTGAATATTAAGATATCAATACTATAACACATGTGTAATAAAGATGTACATACAATTGTTAGAATTCCTAACATTTTTACAAAAATAATAGCTGACTATGCTTTTCCCATAGTCAGCTAAGGATACCTTTGTATTATTGATAACTTTTACATTACTTTTTTGGATTGTGGTGCATTATATGATGGAAGTGCTCTTAACCTCTTATTATTGGTTGCAATGATATAAATTACAGCAAATGCAATAGCTACAGCTATATAAGAGCCCAGATTAAAGATACCTTTTTGTGAATACCATACTATCGAATAGCCAACTGATCCAGCTAATAATGCATAGTATACAAACGGAAAAATAGTTTTACGTATTATTATACCTTCTTTTCCAACCATTCCCACTACTGCAGATGCGGCAACTACGTTGTGAACACAAATCATATTACCTGCCGCCCCACCTACAGCTTGTAGAGCAACAACCCAGGAAGGATTTACCCCAATTTGTGTTCCAACATTGTATTGGAATAACGAAAACATCATATTACTTACTGTATTACTTCCCGCAATGAATGCACCTAAACCACCAATAAACGTTGCAAAAAACGGCCAAAAATCACCAGCTATAGCTGCTACCCCATTTGCTAATTCTATTGGCATTTTATCATATCCAGCTGCTCCACCACCTGAATTTGTAAATACTTGTACCATCGGAACAGTAAATATTAAAGCAGTAGAAGCTGCAAGGGTTGTTTTAGCAGATTGCCCCCACGCTCTTTTGTATGCGCTTCCATTCATACCATGAATAAAGAAAGTTATAACAGAAACAAGAATTAAAATTGTCCCCGGAGAATAGGCTATTTCCCAAGAAGTACCTATTCCTGAACCAAACATATCATCTACCTTAATAACAATAGACTTTAGCCAACCCATAACAGGTAAGGTTTTTAATCTTGTTAAAATTAAGAAAATTCCGATTAATACGTATGGTAACCACGCTCTAACAATGCTCATACTACCGCTCTTATGAGTCATGCTTTTTATTTCTAATGAACCAGACCATTCAGGATCCCATTTTGATTTTTCTTCAAAATCCCAGACATCATCTTCTTTGGGCATAAGAAAACCTTTTTTAGCTGCAAAAATAACAATTAATAATCCTATCAACGAACCAAATAAAGACGGAAATTCAGGTCCTAATGTATTTGCTACGATTACATAAGGAATCGTCATTGAAAAAGCCGCAAATAATGCAAACTTCCAAACTTTAATACCTTCTGAGAATGATTTATTTTTCCCGAAGAATCTTGTCATTAATGAAACAACGAATAATGGAATTAAGGTACCTGCCACCATATGTAAGATGGATGCATACCCACCTATAGTTGTTACAAGACCTAAAAAATTATCAGTAATACTAGCATCAGCTGACAAACCAGTTTGCACACCTACTAAAACTGGTGTTCCTACTGCTCCAAATGTAACAGGAGTACTTTGAATAACCATACCAGATATTACAGCTGCCATTGCTGGGAAGCCAAGTCCTACTAACAATGGTACAACTACTGCAGCAGGAGTACCAAACCCTGATGCTCCTTCTATAAAAGATCCAAACAACCAAGCAATTATTATGACTTGTATTCGCCTATCAGCTGAGATATCCATAAAACCTTGACGAATACTCTGCATTCCACCACTTTCTTGAAGTGTATTCAAAATTAGAATAGCTCCAAAAATAATATATAGCAATCCAACTGCTGTAACTAACCCATGTATGGACGCTGCCCCAACACTTGCTCCTGGAACCTTCCATACAAATAAAGCTAAACCTACAGCCACCAAATATGATATTGGCATGGCTTTACTAGCAGGCATTTTTAATCCTACTAAAAAGATGGCTACTGCTATAATAGGCAATAATGACAAAAATGCTAACATTCCAGTACTCATAAAACACTTCCTTTCATTAATCTTCTTTCATAACAAAACAATTATTATATCGCCATTCCCAGCTTACTTACATTTCATTATACAAATAAACAGAAATATTTCCATAATATTTCTAAATTTTCTATTATTTTGTATTTTTAACCAAATTATACATCATGAAATAATGCTTATTTTATATTTTGAAATATAGGATTCTATTCAAAATAAAAACTCCTTTCATCATCTTCTAGGAGTCTAAAAACTATAATGCAAATTAAATAAATTTAAAAACATTCATTTATTTTCGTAACCAAGTCGTTCTGATATTTTTCTACTAATATCAATCATTCTTTTTTGTAGTTGCTTCAATCGTTGATGTGTCATGCGAAAAGTAGATCCTGAAACACTTACCGCTGCAACTACCGAACCTATATGATCAAATATTGGCGCTGCAATACAAGTTATTCCATACTCATTTTCTTCCAAATCATACGCATATCCGCACTCTCTAACCTTTACTAATTCTTCTAACAGATCCAACTGATTAGTAATTGTTTTTTCTGTATATGCAGGCATCCCTTTTTGTTCAAGTATTTTTAGAACAACCTGCATTGGTAAATGAGCAAGTATCGCTTTTCCCACTGAAGTACAATGCATTAAGGCGCGTTTTCCTACTTTGAAATGTGTTCTTAATAATTCATTTCCTTCCAACTTTTCAATATAAACAACCTCTCCTTGATCATAGACGACTAGGTGAACTACCTCATTTGTTTCATTTTCTAGTTCCTTTAAATATGGCTGTGCTTCTGTACGTAAATCAATAGACTCTAATAACTTCGAACTAATTTCTAAAAATTTGTAACCTAGTTTATATCGACCTGTGTCTTGATCTTGTTCAACATATTTATATTGTACAAGAGTGGACAATATACGATACACAGAACTTTTATTTATGTCAATTTGATTTGCGATTTCAGTAACTCCTAAACCTGTTTTCTTTAAACTAAGAATTGTAAAAATATCTAGAGCGCGGCTTACTGATTTCACCACATTTTCTCGTTCCAACCTCTACCACCCCCTAATTTTTACCATCCTTTAACTAGAAATAAGAGAATGTCACAAATGGCTCCATTAGACATCCTCTTATTCATTTCCTATTGTTATAATCATTTTCCGAAATCAATTCACATACTTTTCGACACTTTTTTGATCTTTTTTAGATTTCTTGAGATGACACTTTTTCCTCAGCTAATACAAATGAATTACGAAGTGTTCCAATCTCCTTAATCGAACACTCAATAATATCTCCTGCTTTAACAAATTCAGCTCCTACAGGACTACCAGTTAAAATAACATCTCCCGGCTTTAGCGTCATAACATGTGATAAATAAGAAATCATCTTTCTAATAGGCACAATCATTAACTGTGTAGAACTTTTTTGCTTCTCTATTCCATTTAAATGTGCTTCTACCACTACAGTAAATGGATCTAGCTCTGTTTCAATTACCGGACCTAACGGAGTAAATGTATCAAATGATTTTCCAACCATCCAATGTCCTGCACTATGAAAAAACTGTGGTGCTGTCACATCATTTGTAACGGTATAGCCAAAAATATAATCTGTAACCTCTGATTCGTCGATTTCTCTTGCTTCTTTACCAATAATAATAGCAAGCTCGGATTCGAACTTTACTGAATCAATTCCCTTTGGAATCACAATTTCATCCTCTGGTCCAATTACTGAAGATGTCGGTTTAAAGAAAAACACCGGAATTTCTGGTAGTTCTTCAGGAAGTTCTTCTTTATTTAATACGTAATTAGCACCTATTCCGATAATTTGGTTAGGCTCTAATGGTGCTAGAATTTTAACTTCATTGAGCTTATGTACTTTCCCTGTATATGTCCAACTATTAAACATATTACCATTTATTTCACGAATTGTTTCATTATGAATAATACCTTGATAGATTATAGAATCTACCTCGAATCTAATAAATTTCATTCTATTATCCCCCTGTGTTTTTACATCTACTTATTTTATCTGAAAGTGTGAAATACTCTTGTCACTAAGTTAAAGGGTGTCTCCAAAACAACTACCTCAGATGGACACCCTTTACTTTTTTCTAGAGTCTGATTTCTCATACTTTGTTGCCTATGAACAGTGAATTTATACTGAGTAACATTCCGCTCCAGGATGCCCTCTTTTCAATGAAAAATTAGCAGCGCACAGTGAACTGACCTCACCTATCCCTCTACTCAATTCCCCAGGAGTCTAGCACCTTAAGCTTCGATCTACTTTTTATACTCATTTTATTCACTGTACTTATTTAAAACAACAATCTTTAGAAAGCTATTCGTAAGTTAATAACGTTTCACTTATTTTCCTGCTACAGCAAATTTTGCTTTTGCTTCAATTCGACGTTGATGTAAGATTGGTTCTGTATAACCATTTGGCTGGTCATAACCTAGGAATACTAAATCACAAGCTGCTTGGAATGCTACTGAATTATCATAATCAGCACTCATAGAACGATATTCTGCATCTCCAGCATTTTGTTCATCTACTAATTTCGCCATACGTTTTAATGTTTCTAACACTTGTTCTTTTGTCACAATTCCATGATGTAACCAGTTCGCAACATGTTGGCTTGAAATACGAAGCGTTGCTCGGTCTTCCATTAAACCTACATTATATAAATCTGGAACTTTAGAGCATCCTACACCTTGCTCTACCCATCGTACTACATAGCCAAGAATTCCTTGTGCATTATTATCTAGTTCCTCTTGGATTTCGTCCGCAGTCCAATTTGGATTTTCTGCCAATGGCACTGTTAGAATATCATCTCTTAAATCTGTTGCTTGCTTCACTAATTCATTTTGAACATCTCGCACATTTACTTGATGATAATGTAAAGCATGCAGCGTTGCCGCTGTTGGAGATGGTACCCATGCTGTATTCGCCCCTGCTTTTAAATGTCCAATTTTTTGTTTTATCATTTCTGCCATTAGGTCAGGCATTGCCCACATTCCTTTACCGACTTGCGCTTTACCTTGGAATCCCGCTCCTAAACCTACAAAAACATTTGATTTTTCATAGCTTTGTAGCCATACAGATGATTTCATATCATTCTTTCGGATCATCGGACCAGCTTCCATTGAAGTATGCATCTCATCTCCTGTACGATCTAAGAATCCTGTATTAATAAATGCTACACGATCTTTAACTTCACTAATAGCATTCTTTAGATTAATGCTTGTTCTACGTTCTTCATCCATAACACCAATCTTTAATGTATGACGCTCTAACCCTAGCAAATCTTCGATTCTATTAAACAACGTATTCGCAAATGCAACTTCTTTTGATCCGTGCATTTTTGGCTTAACAATATACACTGATCCTTTTGCAGTATTACTAAATCTACCGTTACCTAATAATGTATGTTTAGCAATTAAGCTAGTAATAACACCATCAAGAATTCCTTCATACACTTCATTACCATCTTTATCTAAAATAGCACTAATTGTCATTAAATGACCTACGTTACGAACAAATAAAAGAGAGCGACCATTTAAAGAGAATGACTTGCCATCTGGAGACAAATACTCACGATCAGGATTCATTTTTCTCGTTAATACTTTATTACCTTTTTGGAATGTAGCTTCTAAATCACCCTTCATTAAGCCTAACCAATTGCGATAAACAAGAACTTTATCCTCTGCATCAACAGCTGCAACTGAATCTTCACAGTCCATGATTGTTGTTAAAGCAGCCTCTATTAATACATCTTTAACACCCGCTTGATCATCTTTACCAATAGAATGTGATCGATCAATTTGAATCTCAAAGTGTAAGCCATTATTTTTAATTAAAATAGCTTTTGGTTCATTCACTTCACCTTGATATCCCACAAACTTCTCAGCATCCTTCAAGCCTGTCTTACTTCCATTACTTAAAGTTACAACTACTTCTCCTGATTCTACAGCATATTTCGTAACTTCTTCATGAGATGCATCTTGTAATGGAGCCGCTTGATTTAAGAAGTTCTTAGCGAATTCAATAACCTTTGCTCCACGAACAGGATTATAGCTACCTGCACGCTCTGCTCCGTCTTCTTCGCTAATAGCATCCGTTCCGTACAATGCATCATATAGGCTCCCCCATCTTGAGTTAGCCGCATTAATCGCATAACGCGCATTATTAACAGGAACTACTAATTGAGGTCCTGCTTGTAATGCAATTTCCTCGTCAACATTTTCTGTTCCAATTTGAAAATCTTCTACTTCATCTTCTAAATAACCAATCTCCTGTAAAAATGACTTATACTCACTTGCATTAATTCCTTCCTTATGATCTTTATGCCAAGAGTTAATTTTATTCTGAAGTTCATCTCGAAATGCAAGAAGCTTTTTATTTTCTGGTGTTAAATCTGAAATAAGCTTTTCAAACCCAGTCCAAAATGAATCAATTTCAAGTCCGCTTTTTAAAATTGCCTCGTTATTAACGAAATCATAGAGCTCTTTTGCTACCTGTAAAGACCCAACTTTTACATAATCAGTCATTTAAAATTCCTCCCCATCTTACCTTCTTTATTGTTTGTTATTACGAAACACTGTTTTATAATTGTTTTAAAAAATATATCATAGATTTATGGGAAAATTCAATAATTTTTCCAAAATATTATAATAATCTATTAATTATATAGATTTTAAGACCGCTTGCTTCGCTTTTAATTCTTGCTTTATTTCTACACATCGTCCTGGTGTTGGAAACAACTTACCTGCATTTAATAAGTCATCAGGATTAAACACTTCTCTAATATTTGTTTGTGCGATGATTTCTTCATCAGTAAAGACAAATCTCATCTCTTCTCTTTTCTCAATACCTACACCATGTTCACCCGTTATCGTTCCACCAACCTCAGCGCATACTCGTAAGCAAGCACTGCCGGCCTCTAACGCTGCCTCTGTTTGACCCGGTATTCTGGCATCGAATAATACGAGTGGATGTAAATTCCCATCTCCGGCATGAAATATATTAGCAATTCGTAATCGTGATTGTTTACTAATTTCCCCAATCTTTTGTAATACTTCCGGTAATTTACTACGTGGTATAACGCCATCCTGAACTAAATAGTCAGCTGAAATAGCCCCCATAGCTCCGAATCCGGTTTTTCTGTTCGCCCACCAGCTTGCTCTTTGCTCCTCATTTTCAGCAACTTTTACCTCACGAACATTTCTATTACGACAAACCTCTAGTATTTGCTCAATTTGTTCATCTATTCCTGCTGCAATACCATCTACTTCAATTAACAAAACCGCTTCAATATCACGCGGATGGCCTACAGGAAACGCTGCAGATTCTACTCCTTCAATAGCTGTGGCATCCATCATTTCAAGTGCAGCTGGTACGATCCCAGAAGATATAATATCTGAAACAGCTTGACTGCCATCACTTACATAATCGAAATACGCTAATACAGTTTGTTTTGCTTCAGGGTTTTTCAATATGCGAACAGTGATTTTCGTTACAATTCCTAATGTTCCTTCTGATCCCGTTAATAATCCTAATAAATCATAGCCTGGTTCATCAGCTATTCCTTGATTCCCAATTTCAATAATTTCTCCATTAGGAAGTACAAGCTCAAGACCAAGAATGTGATTTGTTGTAACACCGTACTTTAAGCAATGTGCTCCTCCAGCATTTTCTGCCACATTCCCACCTATCGTGCAGCAGGCCTGACTCGAAGGATCTGGTGCGTAATAATAGCCTTTATCAGAAATGGAATTCGTTAACTTTAAATTTATATAACCAGGTTCAACAACTGCTCGACGATTTTCATAATCTACACTAAGTAAACGTTTCATTCGTACTAAACTGATAATAACTTCCCCATTTAGTGGAATAGCTCCTCCACTTAAACCTGTACCAGCTCCTCTAGCTAAAAAAGGAAGATTATGCTCATGACAATACTTAACAACCTTTGAAACCTCTTCTGTATCCTTTGGAAATACAACTGCTCGTGGTAATGCTTTGTATATTGTGAACCCATCACAATCATAAGCAATTAGATCTTCTTCATGATATAAAATAGAGCGCGGACCGCTAACGAGCTTCGCTAAACCTTGGATATGAACATCCTTACTCTTTATTTTTTTCATGGTCATGACACTATTTTCCTCCTTTCATCTCTTCCTCTTTCTGATAAGCCCAATCCAATAATTGAATTGTATGAACAACCTTCTGACTACGTCCATACTTTTGTACACCCATTGCCATTTGTAGCATACATCCTGGATTGCCCATGGAAATCATTTCTACGTCTTCTGGAACTTGTGACATCTTATTCTCTAGTACAGCAGAAGCCATTTCTGGATTAGTAATATTATAGACGCCCGCACTTCCACAACAACGATCTGCGTTAGGCATTACTACCATTTCTACACCTGGTATATCAAGTAAAAGTTCCCTTGGCTCTTTCCTAATTCCTTGCCCATGTGCCAAATGGCAAGCATCGTGATACGTAATACGAGTGTTCATTTCTGTTTTTGGCTTTTCGTAGCCAGTATCATATAGATATTTTGAAATGTCCTGTACTTTATTTGCAAACTCTACAGCTTTATCGTGCATAATAGCATCTTCTCTAAATAATTCTGGATATTCTTTTAGCATGCAACCACATCCTGCAGCATTTACAATTATAGTTTCAGAATCTTCAAACGCTTCTATATTTTGCTTTGCTAGCTTTCTTCCCATTTCACGATCACCAGCATGTACGTGCAACGCTCCACAGCATGTTTGTTTTTTAGGAATTGTCACATCGTTACCATTACGTGTAAGCACATTAATCGTTGATTCATTAATATCACTAAACATTACATCCATAACACATCCGGTTAAGAAAGCTACTTCATTTTTTGTTTCATTTTTTGCTTTTATAACCTTTTCGTTTTTATATTTATTTCTTACAGATTGCTTAACCTCAGGCATTACAGCTTCCATATCAATTAAATGTTGGGGCATTACTTTCATCAAGCCAGTTTTTCTAGCCACCTTCTGCAAACCACTTTTTTGATAAAATTTCAATAAATTTCCTACTGTGTTTAAACGATTTGGATGTGGAAACAATCCTTCTAGCATGAATTTACTTACTGCACCTTTCATACCTGTTAATGGAATAGCTTGCCGCACTTGGCCTCTTGCTTCCTCTATTAAACCGCCTACATCAACGTCAGCTGGACAAGCGGTTGTACAAGCCCGACAATCTAGACAAGCAAAAACTGGGTCCATAAACTGCTCGTTCAAATTAAGTTTACCCTCTGCAACGGATTTGATTAAATATACTCTTCCTCTTGGAGAATGCTGTTCTTGACCTGTAATTTCATATGTAGGGCAGGATTCTAAACACATTCCACAATGAACACAATCAGCCCACTTGTTCTCATCAGGAGCATCATTATAAATATAGTTACTCAAGCTCGTATCAGAACAAGTAACTGTTGGTATAAAATGTCCTTCTTTCGTACTCATTTAAATCCCTCCTACGAATCTCTTATAATTAAGAACGTTGTTTGGATCTACCTTAGATTTAATCCCTTCTAATAAAAAGAAATGAGATGGTTTATCACCATATACTTGAATCTTTTGACGTTGTACGTAAGGGAGATGAGTGATTACTACATACCCTCCTAACCCTTTGACAAATTCTCTTAAATCGACAATTGCTTTGACCACATTTTCATTTTCACCCTTCATATAAGCAAATCCAATTCCATGTCCTAAGCCACCATGAGCATCGATATTTATATGATAGGCAGATTGGAGCTCTTCCATTTTTTTTATTACAGGTAGAACATCTAAATTCTTTATTCCAATTTTAAGAGTAGCTTGTAATGCGGTTTGATTTATTGGATTGATTCCATTTGGACCGCTAGTAGAAATATTCTCCCAGAACGACTGAGCTTCTTTTTGTTGATAAACTCTAATCTGACAAGTGTCTGGTTTCATTTTATGAAGCATGTCTACTTGAAAGTTAACAGAGCTTTCAACATCCTCAAAACCTATAGCTAACGTATATTTTTTCTCACCAGTTAAACGTTCAGACATTTGTACATTTAATAATTCTAATGAGATTGGCTCTAAGGTAGAATCTAGTATTTGTGTTGCTAATAAACGGATATCACTTAAATTTTGTTCATGTGATGATACTAGAGTTAACTTTTCACTTTTTGCCAACGGACGTAGTTTTAATGTTATTTCTGATAAAACCGCTAATGTTCCCATTGAACCAATAAAGAGTTTATTCATATCATATCCCGCGACATTTTTAACAACTTTCCCACCAGCTCGAATAATACGACCATCTGGATATACTAGTCTCATTCCAATAACAGAATCCCTTGCTGAGCCATACCCTAATCGTTTAGGTCCACAGTCATTCGTAGCAATAATTCCACCAATAGTTGCCTTCTCCATCCATTTTGCATCCAGGGCAATCATTTGATTATGTGTTGCTAAATAATTTTGTAGCTCCTTATAAGGTGTTCCTGCTTTTACAGTGATTGTCATATCACCAACAGTATGTTCTACAATTCCTTTATACTCTGATAGTGACAGGATAAGATCGCTAGATTCAATGAGACCTCCAAAACCTCTTTTCGTCTCTCCTCCTGCTACTACAATTTTTTTCCCCGAGTCATTAGCAAACTTTACAATCCTGCAAATCTCTTCTTCTGTTTGTGGAAACACTTTTACATCGCCATTGTTTCCTAATAAATGCTTACCTTCTTGAGAAACTACCCTTTCTTCTCCTACTATTCCCTTTAAATTTGTAATGATTTCCGCAACAGTCACTTGCTCACCCCTCTGTGTTTCTTATTACAAAACAGCGTTTCTTTATCTTCATAAAAAATGTAAACATTAGTAATCTTTACAAATGTTTACATACATTTAACCATCTCGACTTCTAAATTTCAATTACTTTTTACTAAACTAAAGTAAAATTATAAATATTCTATATTAATAACATTATTGAAAAAACAAAA
>NZ_CAPG01000017.1:0-17750 GCF_000321185.1 Bacillus sp. AP8 | reverse complement strand
TATCATTCAGATCAAGGATGGCATTACCAGCACAACAAATGGATTCAAACATTAAAGCAGAATCATATTTTTCAGAGTATGTCTAGAAAAGCAACCTGTGCAGATAATGCGACAATGGAAAATTTCTTTGGGATTTTAAAACAAGAAATGTATTATGGAGAAGAATTAGTATCGTACGATGAGTTAAAACGAAAAATCGAAGCGTATATCGATTACTATAACAACAAACGCATTAAGCAGAAATTGGCTGGTTTAAGTCCCGTACAATACCGAACTCAAACCAGCCAATCAGCTGCGTAATAAAAACTCTAACTTTAAGGGGTCACTACCTGAGTAAACCTCTTTTTTATTTCCCAAATAATCCTTTTATAGCAAATGATACATTTTGTGGTCTCTCAGCTAGTCGACGCATAAAATAGCCAAACCAATCATCACCGAATGGAATATATACACGCATTTTGTAGCCCTCTTTAATCAATTTCAATTGCAAATCTGTTCTAAATCCATAGAGCATTTGGAATTCGAATTGTTCGTTTGGAATTTGATGCTCCGCTACGAATGTTTTTATGGCTGCAATTATTTCATGATCATGTGTGGCAATCGCAGTATAACTTCCGTTTAATAAGTGTGCTTGAATAATTTTTAAATAATTTGCATCTACTTCATCTTTCTTTTGATAAGCGACTTCAGGTGCTTCCTTATATGCACCCTTCACTAATCGAAGTGGAACTCCTTTTAAATCGCTTATATCTTGATTGGAACGAAATAAATAAGCTTGTATTACTGTCCCAACATTATTGAATTCTTGTCGAAGTTCATTTAATATATCAAGTGTCATTTGACAATGAGCATAATCTTCCATATCAATTCGAACAAAATTATTTGTTTTCTTGGCAGTCGCGACTATTTTTCTCATATTGTCTAAACAAAAATCTCGATTGATATCAAGACCAAGTTGCGTCATTTTCACAGATAAATTGCTATTTACTCCCGCTGCCGCAATAGCCTCTAGGGTTCGAATGTTATATTCTGTTGCTTCTATCGCTTCTTCTCGATTTGAGACAAATTCCCCTAAGTGATCTAGTGTACAAACTAAGCCTTTTGCATTTAGCTCCTGCACTTTACGAATCGCACTTTCAATCGTCATACCTGCCACTACCTGTGAAGCTCCAAAACGTAATCCTACTTTCTTTGCTGCTTTATTTAAAGGCTTATTTTGTGAAACAGACATAAAAAAGCTTTTGGATAGTTCCGCAAACATACCTTTCCCCTCCGTATGATCCCTAGTAATTAACCCCTATAATGCTAATCTATATACTTCATTTACTTTCTCTTTAACGACCATTCTTAAAATGCTTATAACATGATGCTCATTGTTTTTGCTTGCATATGAAGCATTAAGTAATCTGGTCCACCCGCTTTAGAATCAGTACCTGACATATTGAATCCACCAAATGGCTGATAACCAACTATTGCCCCTGTACAACCACGATTAAAATATAGATTCCCTACATGAAATTCTTTTTTTGCTTTTTCAATCAATTCCATGTTATTCGAGATGAATGCTCCTGTTAAACCATAATCTGTATTATTAGCAATCTTCATGCTATGTTCAAAATCTGTTGCTTTACAAAATGCAAGGACAGGCCCAAAAATTTCTTCCTGCATTAATCTTGATTTCTCATCAACATCAGCAAAAATCGTTGGGTGAATAAAATACCCTTTAGAATCATCTCCATTTCCCCCAACAACTAAGCGTCCCTCTTTTTTCCCTATTTCCATATAATTCATAATTTTATTGTAAGCAGCCTGATCAATAACTGGTCCCATATAAGTGCTACCATCAGCAGGATCGCCAACTACAAGAGATTCTGTTAAAGTAATCGCTTTCTCTAATACTTCATTATATACATCTTGATGAACAACTGCTCTTGAACCCGCCGAACATTTTTGTCCTGAAAAACCAAAGGCAGAGTACACAATAGATGCTGCTGCTAAATCAAGATCCGCTTCCTTATCAACAACAACTGTATCTTTTCCACCCATTTCAGCAATGACACGTTTAAGCCAAATTTGTCCCTCGTGAACTTTAGCAGCTCGTTCATAAATACGACAACCTACTTCTCGAGAGCCTGTAAATGATACAAAGCGAGTTTTCGGATGGTCTACTAAATAATCCCCAATTTCTGCTCCGCTACCTGGAATAAAGCTTAGTACTCCATCAGGAAGACCGGCGTCTTCTAACAGTTCTACAAATTTTGCTGCTACAACAGGCGTTGTATTAGCAGGTTTTAAAAGGATTGTATTACCAGCTACAATTGCAGCAATAGCCGTACCTGCCATAATAGCTAACGGAAAATTAAAAGGTGAAATAATAACTCCTACACCTAGTGGAATATAATTGAAAGAATTTTCTTCTCCCTCACGATTATTAACAGCTACCCCATCCTTCAATTTCAACATTTGTCGAGCATAATACTCAATGAAATCGATGGCTTCAGCTGTATCACCATCTGCTTCTTTCCACGGTTTTCCTGCTTCTTTCACTAAATAGCTAGAAAATTCGTGTTTTCTATTACGTAACAATGCTGCTGCACGAAATAAAATGGCTGCTCTCTCTTCTGGTGCTACATGCTTCCATGATTCAAATGTTTGTAGTGCTATACTCATCGCTTTTTCAGCATGTTCTTTATTCGCTTTCGAAACTGAACCAATCACTTCTTTAATATTTGCAGGGTTAACAGACGCTATTTTATCTTCTGTTATGATGCGCTCACTACCAATAACCAATGGATAATGCTGATTTAATTGTGTCCCTACATATGCTAATGATTCTTCAAAAGCTCTTTTATTTTCTTCTAACGAAAAATCTGTAAATGGCTCATGTTTGTATACTGGAATTTCTTGATTTAATGAAGTAGTCATTTTTATCTCTCCCTTTTACTAAAATTGACGATATTTATACTCTTATCAATGCAAAATTCGTGCCAAATTCCAAAAACAAGAAAAATTACTAATATTACGTAAATTATGTAGACATTCAGACCAATACTCTGTATCCTTTTAGATACAAAAGTGTCTACAGTGTGTTTTTTAATAGACAGAGTATACATTCATTGAGGTGATAATATGATTACTGAAAATTCATTTGCTAAAAATACTTTGCAAACATTGCTATCAGTAACAGATGAAGCGGTGACTGTAATTAATACTAATGAAGAAACTGTCTACTGGAATGAAGCTGCTGAAAAAACATATCACATAAAAAAAGAAGATATTATTGGTAAGAACATTAAAGAATTTTTTCATCAAGATGATTTAATGAATTTACAAGTGCTACAAACTCAACAAACAATAATTGATATGTATCATATTCCTAGACCGAATAAACATGTACTTATTAATGCCAAACCGATTTATAATGAAAATCACCAATTAATTGGGGCTATATCCATTGAAAAGGACATTACTACAACAATTAAATTAAATGAGCAGCTAACATCCACATCCAAAGAACTTCAACAATTGAAACAACAAATGAATCAAAGTAATTTAAATGATGCTTTCCAAAGCATTAAAGGGAATAATTCAACCATTCAGCAAATGATAGTAAATGCGAAAAAAGTAGCAAAAACAGATGCTTCCGTTCTCATTAATGGAGAAAGTGGCGTAGGGAAAGAGCTGTTTGCTCAAGCCATTCATAAAGAAAGTCTACGTCATAATCAACCATTTATCCCCATTAACTGTGGTGCGATTCCACACGCCTTATTTGAAAGTGAATTTTTTGGCTATGAAAGTGGGGCTTATACTGGAGCTTTAAAAAGCGGTAAACCTGGAAAAATAGAACTAGCGGATGGCGGTACTCTTTTCTTAGATGAAGTGGGCGAACTTCCTCTTGATATGCAGGTTAAATTACTACGTGTATTACAGGAAAAAGAACTTTATCGAATTGGCGGACAATCAGCAAAAAACGTTAATATCCGTATCATTGCCGCCACCAATCGTAATCTTGAACAAATGATCATTCAAGGATCTTTTCGAGCAGATTTATATTACCGCTTGAATGTTTTTTCTATAACCATTCCCCCATTGAGAGAACGAGTAGATGATATCCTATACTTAACTAACATCTTTTTAAAAGAGCTTTGTTTCACTTATCAAAAGCCTATTCCTAGCATCACTTTTGAAACAAAACAGGCTCTACAAGAATATTCATGGCCAGGAAACATTCGGGAGCTTCGAAATGTTATCGAACGTTTGGTCGTCCTTAATGAGCATAGTGAAATAACGCAAGTGGATCTCTCGCATGTAACACATTACACCCGTAAGAACACAGCAACAGTTTCATTTCAAATTTCCACTTTATCAGATGAAAAAAAACATTTAGAAAAGGAACGTATCGTGCAAATGCTAAAGGAGACATACGGAAACAAGAGTTTAACTGCCAAAAAGTTGGGGATGTCTCGTGCTAATTTATATAAAAAAATGAAAAAGTACGAAATCGACACAAATTCAAATAAATTTTTTTAAAAAGATGATTACTTTTTTGTAAGGCGGGTATAGATAAGTGACGAGGTAATAAAACATCTCGTCATAGCATTTACGGTGGTTGGTTGCTACTAAATGGAGATACATCAAGAAACATAGCTTATGATGATTTCTACCATCGGTATCAATTTACAAGGTTCTTTTCGATACCTTGTAAAGAATCACAGGTAATAAGCAAGGATGTCATTTATAAAGTTGATACATCACAATTTTTTAAAAGATAAAGAAATTAGAAGAACTACCATTTTATTTACGAAATGAATGAAATCGAATAGTGACTCGAAGATCTTTTGATTTTAATAATTGTGTAAGTGTTAACGAATAAAGGCATACCCTAACAAGATTATTTAATGCTTAACTAAAAACTCGCTCCTTTACAAAGCAAAATGTTGGTATAAGGATAGTATCTTGTTAGACTTCCATTTCAAAAAACGTAAGTAAATGAGGGGATTAGGAAGAAAGCTTAGATTCCATAGGGGTGTTTCATATAATTATTTTAAAAATGGAATGACTAGTTATTCTAACTAACTTCCATTTAAGTACAATATGATTAAATGAAATGGGATTGTACCACAGTTAAATAATAGTTTGTTTATAAAATGAAACGTATTATGTAATTCATGCAACCTACCACCATCTTATTTACTTTTTCACTCAAAAACCCTTACAATTATGTAAGGGTTTTGTCATGTTTATCGATAGCATTAACAGATACATTCCCATAAAATGATTGCATAGTATCCATGTTTTTAGGAATTGGCTAATTCACATACTTTGTTGCTTATAGACAAGTTATAAGCTGAGTTGAATACTGCTTCAGGCGGTTCGCTTTTCGCAGGAGTCTCGCTTCTTATGATCCAATCGACCTTAATTTGTACATCGTAACAGAAGTGAGGTATTACTTTTAACATTACTATGTATTTCAAATACGATTATCGGTAAAATAATGAAAAATAAACCAACTATAAGAGGTTAAATCGATGAAAAAACTAATCATGAAAGTCATCAAGCTGATCTTATTTATATGTATTCTTTGTCTCGTTATTGCCCTCGCGTTAGGTTATAACAAGTATAAAAGTGCAATAAATGAAATAAATTTAACAGATAAAGTGGATTCTATTAGAGACAGTACTCACTATAAATCATTAGACGAAATAAACCCCGTATTTCTTGAAGCAATTGTGGCAATTGAAGATCATCGTTTTTATGAGCATGGTCCTATTGATTTTATCTCTTTAGTACGTGCTACAATTGTCAATACGCTACAAAAAGATATCGTTCAAGGGGGTAGTACATTAACGCAACAAGTAGCTAAAAATCTCTACTTCAGTAACGATCAAAGCTACATACGAAAAGTAGCAGAAATGTTTGTAGCACGCGATTTAGAAAAGCATTATAGCAAGGATGAAGTATTAGAACTATATGTAAACATCATCTATTATGGAGATGGAAATTACGGAATTAAAGAAGCTAGTCAAAATTACTTTAATAAACAACCCATTGACCTTAGCTATGACGAAGCAACCTTATTAGCAGGCTTACCTCAATCTCCAAGCTCTTACGCCTTAAGCAAACATTATGATCGAGCGAAAGAAAGACAACAAGAAGTGATAAATGCATTAAAGAAATACAGTAAATCAGAATGAAATATAGGAACGCATATCATTTATTCTCGAAAAAGTGGCGATAAACACGCCACTTTTTTTGCTGTTCTCTAATCAATTTATCAACCTGCTTACTTGTGTATTTATCAAAAGATATTTATGATAAACCCTATAAAGTAAAATAACCATCAGATATTGATGGTAACTGAAATTATGTCCTTTTTAATTGTAATTGATTCAACTACAGTCAGAGCTGAGATTATTACATTACATTTATCGAAACAAGATTCAAAATGGAGGATTTATGTTAAAAGAATTCGGTTTTTCCCAATATGAAAGTAAAGTATACGAAGTGCTTGTCTCAAGTGAACAACCATTGGAGATTGCATTAATTTCCAAACATTCACATGTACCAAAAACAAAAATTTATGAAGTATTAGCAAAAATGATCGACAAAGGTATGATCATGGAGGCCATTTCAGAAAAGAAAAAAATGTACAGTGCTCTGCCCTTAGATCTAGCGGTCGAAAGATTAACTGCTCAATTCCAACAAAACATTGCAAAATTTAAAGAAAGTACATCTAAAAAAACATTTTCAGATGATCGAGTATGGAGCTTTAAAATGCAAGCATCCATCCAGGCTCAAAATAAAAAATTGATTAAAGATGCACAAACAGCGATAACGATATCTGCATGGAATGATGATTTCCTAGCGTATCTCCCTTTACTAGAAGAAAAAGAGAAGCAAGGTATTAAAGTGAAAGCACATGTTGTAGGGAAAATATCTTCTAATTTAGCTAATTTAAACTATTTCATTCCTACTGAAGAAGATATTTTCTTAGAACGCTTTCAACTAGTTATTGTGGATCATAAAGAAATGATTTTCGCTACTGTTGAAGATCAATCATGGCAGGCGATTCGAACATTATCTCAACCTTTTGTTAAGTTTTTTACTGAATTCTTCAATCATGATGTTGCTATTACAAAAATCATCGATAAATACTACGATACGTTAATGTCTGATCCTGAGATTAAAAGCATTGTCACAAAGTTACGATACTAAGTTTTTGACAAAAAACGTAAAAATAATCTTGCTAATCTCTCATTCTTCGGTTAATCTGTTATAGTCGGTTTTTTACCACAACAGTGGTAAAAAACGAAAGGAGCGGATTAATAAATGAATTTTAGAGTATATATATTAGCTATTTCCGTATTTGTAGTCGGAATGGTCGAATTAGTAGTTGGAGGAATTTTACCATTAATTTCTGAAGACTTACATGTGACAGTAAGTGCTGCAGGACAACTAATTACCATATTTGCCTTAGTATTAGCCATTGCTGGTCCTACCCTTTTGGCACTTACAGCTAAGATTGAAAGGAAACGATTGTATCTTTTATCATTACTTGTTTTCTTTATTGGAAATATCTTATCTTTCTTAAGTCCAAATTTTACAATGCTTATACTAGCTCGTATTTTTACAGCTACCAGTGCTGCATTATTGATTATTCTTTCTCTAACTATTGCAGCTAAAATTGTTAAACCAACATATCAAGCTAGAGCAATTGGTCTTATTTCTATGGGAATTAGCGCTTCGCTTGTATTAGGTGTACCAATTGGTGTACTTATTGGTGACAAATTTGGATGGCGTATTATCTTTTTACTAATCGCCATTTTAACACTCGTTTCAATGATTGTTATTTATCGTTTTATCGATGAATTGCCACCAGAAAACTCAATTCCATTAAGACAGCAATTCGCATCATTAAAGAGTGGAAAAATCATAAGTGCCCATTTGGTTACCGTATTAGTTTTAGCTGGGCATTATATTTTGTACGCGTACTTCACTCCCTTTTTGCAATCTACTCTCCAGTTAAGTGCAACATGGATTAGTATTGCTTATTTCGTTTTTGGTGTTGCAGCAGTATGTGGAGGAGGCGTCGGCGGATTTTTTGCAGATCGTATTGGAACAAAGAAAAGCATCCTTATTTTTGTTGGTACATTTGCCATTATTTTATTCCTATTGCCATTCTCTACTCACATTCCATTATTATTCCCTATTGCATTAATTATTTGGGGAATGCTAAGCTGGGCTCTATCCCCAGCCCAACAGAGTTACTTAATACAAACAGCACCAGAATCAGCAGGTATTCAGCAAAGTTTTAATAACTCGGCTCTTCAGCTAGGAATTGCATTAGGGTCCGGCATTGGTGGAATGACAATCGAGAAGTTCCCAGTATCATATAATGCTTGGTTCGGAGGTATTATCGTAGTTATTGCCTTTATTTGCGCTGTATATTCTATTACAAGACCTGCCTTGTCTGATGCTAAACAAGCACAAGCAAAAGTCAGCTAAACATACTTTTTTTAATACAATTCTAAGCGTAGAGTCTGTCTAAAAAGAGAATGAAAATCCCTTTTTAGACAGACTCTTTTTGATTTGATACGGCAGGCAAGTAATATGGATGATTCACGTTGTATTTAGAGATATATCTTATCCATTATATCTTTTTCTTTCTAAATAACTGTTTATGTAATCTTTAATGTCTATGAACAAGAAGTGAGTATACGTTAACTTAAATTCTCCTCGACTTTCCCTTGTCAGGAAATCAGCCTACTTGGTATATTGCTACTGTAATTCTCCCTTACCCCACTGTCTTCACTGCAGTATGCGCCTTCCGCTCCAAACATCCACTAATTTTATTCATCGAACAATTTAAATAACAACCATCTTTTCGTACATCCTTCTAAATTTTAGGCTGGTTTCTAAAAGATTGTTGTTTTTGGATTCATTTTTTGAAAATACTCTGTTGAAAAAGAAGTTGAATAGAGCGTAAGGTGCGAGACTCCTGCGGGAGCAGCGGGACAGGTGAGATCCCACAGGTGCTTGCACCGAGGAGGCTCACCGCCCGCCCCGCGGAAAGCGAGCAACCTGAAGCAGTTTAAAATCGACACTCACAGTTTGTTCATTAGCAACAAAGTTTACGAATACAGCCAAATTTAAAAAATAAAATGGTAAAAAAGGATTAATACTCATTATAGAGGGTATATAAAAGTAACGAGATAATAAACCATCTCGTTGAAAGAACCACGGTGGTTGGTTGCTTAAGAATTATGAAGAACAACTAATGAAATTTTCTACGGTTGTACTTCTTAGACTGAATTCTGTACAGCCTTGTTATTTCCGATTTTCAAATGCTATATCGCATGTTTCGAAAAAGCATATATGTTTAATTTTCTTATTTTACTAGACCTTATATGACATGCTATTAAACTTACAGTTGTTATATGAAGCCAAGTAATAGAAATAAACAACGTATATGGAATTGAAGAACAGTTCATCTTAGATTGGTTATTTCATTAAATATGAAAGCAGAAAATATCTACTTCATTTCCAAATGATCAAACACATAATAGTTCTAGAAAACACAGGGAAAAAACAATAGATATTTCCTTTCTAACACAAAAACAACCTTCAAATGAAAATGCGATTATTTGATTAAAACGGATATTCAACGTAGTGTAAAAAATTTACTTCGACTATCAAGCAGCCTACCACCTAAACTTAACATGTAAAATTTTTAAATTATATATCTGAATTTGAGGTCATCCATTGGATGACCTCAAATTTTATCTTATTTTTTATACTCATCTCAAAAGTTTGTCTTTAGCCATAATGATTGAATAGTATTTAAACAAAAGCTGAATACTTACACTATATTCACAATGGAAGGAGATTACTTATGAAAGAAACCATTTTTTTAAACGGTTGATATTATCACAATGGAAGATAATATGTATGCAGAAGCTCTCTTCATAAAGAACGGATTAATCTATAAAGTAGGAACAAAAGAAGATGTCTTTCTTTATAAAAGCGCTAATACTGAAATAATTGATTTAAACGGAAAAACGCTTATGCCTGCATTTGTTGACGCACATAGTCATATTACTGCATTTGCTAATACTCTAAGATTAGTACCATTGAATGAAGCTCAAAGTATACAAGATGTGATAAAGAGACTTCAAGCGTTTAAAAAAACAAAAAAATTGGTTTCTGGAGAATGGATTATAGGATTTGGCTATGATCAGAATAATTTCCTGGGAAAACATATTCTGACAAAAAATGATTTAGATCAAGTTTCTACTGTAAACCCTATAATAATCTCTCATGCTTCCGGGCACATGGGTGTTGTTAATTCCCTCGGACTACAAAAACTAAATATTAATAAGGAAACACCTAATCCTGATGGCGGACGAATTGGCAGAATCAAAGAAAGTGACGAACCTAATGGTTATTTAGAAGAAAATGCTTTCATCCACAATTCAAGCAAAATCCCTCAGCCCTCACAAGAAAAAATGTTACAGCTATTAGATGAAGCTCAAAATATTTATTTCAGTTATGGTATTACAACCGCTCAAGATGGCATGGTAAATAACAATGAAGATCAATTATTAAAAGCGATGTCCGATCAAAAACGATTAAGAATTGATGTTGTCGGTTATATTGATTTAAAAAACAGCAAAGATATCATTCAAGACCGTAAGGCGTATATCGGTCAATATGTTAATCATTATAAAATAGGCGGATATAAAATTTTTCTCGATGGTTCTCCACAAGGAAGAACAGCCTGGCTGTCTGAGCCTTATGAAAACGCGACAGATAACTATTGTGGTTACCCAGTTTATAAAGATTCAGAGGTTGAACAATTTATTGAAACCGCCTTAAATGAAGAAATGCAATTATTAGCACATTGTAATGGTGATGCTGCAGCAGAACAGCTCATTACATGTTTTGAAAAAAAATTAAAAGAGCATTCCTCAATAAAAGATATTCGCCCAGTGATGATTCATGCACAAACAGTTCGGTATGATCAACTCGACAAAATGAAAAAAATACACATGATTCCTTCTTTTTTTATCAACCATACCTATTATTGGGGAGATGTACATATACAAAATCTAGGTTTAGAAAGAGCTGAGCGTATTAGTCCAGTCCAAACTACGATAAAAAAAGGCATTACTTATACTTTACATCAAGACACACCTGTTGTTCCCCCAGATATGTTTCATTCCATCTGGTGTGCTGTCAATAGAATAACGAAAAAAGGCATTACTCTTGGAAAAAATGAAAAGATCTCTCCATTAGATGCCATTAAAGGTGTAACCCAAAATAGTGCTTATCAATATTTCGAAGAAAACGAAAAGGGATCTATTAAAGAAGGTAAACAAGCTAATTTCATTATTATTGATAGTAATCCTCTAACAATAGAACCAATGAAGATTAAGGATATACAAGTATTAGAAACAATAAAAAATGGTATTTCTGTTTATAAAAAATGGTAATTCTTTATAAAAGGCTATTTTAAAATATTTTGTTGCCTATGAACCAGTAGTGAATATGGGTTTACTTAAATTCCGCTTCAAGATGTTGCTTTTACTCGGGGCGGGTAGTGAACATACTCGGTATATAATGCCTTTGGGGTCTCACCTGTCTGCCAATCCCACAGGAGTTTCGCACCTTACGCTCCACTTAAACTCTTCATTCTCATATTATTCACTGAACATATAAAAAAACTTTTTAAAAACAACCTTATTAAAAAGGATTACATTTTTATAAAATGGGTATATATCAAATGACGAGGCAGTAATAAGATTCTCGTCAAAGAATTTGGTGGCTGGTTACTTTGATATAAATTGTGAAAAGCAAAAGATGAACGAACCTTTTATTTCAAGAAATGACTTTGTAGTGAGATTGTTCAATATGATGTATAACCATCATAAGAATAAATTAACACTAGGCTAAGAAATGAAATAAGATTTGAAAGTGAAGTGAGTCAAACTAATTTTTCACGATTTTAAAGTACGAGTACATGAATGAACACACAAGTATCCATCAACAAACCAAAACATGACTTTGTAGAACGAAAGAAAACATAAGAAAACTTGATTGTTATAATGAGTAGAACATTTACTACTAATGAGGTAAAGTAACCTACCACCATATAGGAATACACGAAAAAGAGTGCTAAACAAAGCCATTGTTTAACACTCTTTTTTCATTAGTATAAAGTTTATTATCTGTAATAAAAAATTCATATTATTATATTGAAAAAACATAAAAACTGGAGTAATATTTGTATGTTCAAATATTTGAATATACAAATATATAGGAGATGATTCACCATTGTTTGCCGATTGGTTTAACAATTATTCTGTAGAAAAATTCAAAAAAGATTTATTATCTGGAGTTATTGTCGGTGTCATTGCAATCCCTCTTGGTATGGCCTTTGCTATAGCTTCAGGCGTGAAACCAGAATACGGTATATACACAACTATTATTGCAGGTATACTCGTATCACTCTTCGGTGGTTCCCGTTTTCAAATATCAGGTCCGACCGGTGCCTTCATACCACTCCTATTTGGGATTGTCGCTACTTATGGTTATGATGGATTATTGATAGCAGGATTCATGGCTGGTATTATGCTTGTACTAATGGGTGTATTCAAATTAGGTGTTCTTATTAAGTATATACCTCGTCCCGTTACCATTGGTTTTACAGCTGGTATTGCAGTAACCATTTTCATCGGGCAAGTATCTAAATTCCTAGGTTTAGACGGCGTAGCTAGTAAAGAATATTTTCACGAGAATCTTCATGAAATAATAACTCATTTTTCGACGATAGATTTTTTTAGCATTATAACTGCACTTATATGTTTACTAACTATTATACTTACACCAAAATTCGCTCCTAAAATCCCAGCAGCTATTATCGGGATTATATTTTCAACCGTCATTGCAACGATCTTTTTCCCTGATAAAGTGGCAACTATAGGGTCAGCATATGGAACGATACCAAGTACATTACCTAAATTTTCATTTTTTGACGTCAATTTATCTCAAATTATTGAATTAATTCGCCCAGCATTCACTATAGCTATGCTATGTGCAATAGAATCGTTATTATCTGCTGTTGTCGCAGACGGTATGACAAACACAAGACATAACAGTAATAAAGAACTCATTGGACAAGGTATCGCCAATATGATTACTCCACTTTTTGGTGGTATACCCGCTACAGGGGCTATTGCTAGAACAGCAACGAATATTAAAACTGGAGCACAAACTCGTGTAGCGGGTGTAATCCATGGTATTGTTGTGCTTCTCACTTTAATTATTCTTGCTCCATACGCTTCCATGATTCCATTGGCAAGTTTAGCACCAGTTCTCATGGTAGTTGCATGGAATATGAGTGAACGTAAGGAATTCATCCACATTTTAAAAACAAAAACTGGAGATTCCATCGTCCTTATGTTAACTTTCGTTTTAACTGTTTTTGTAAACTTAACTGTAGCAGTTGAAGTCGGACTGTTACTAGCTGTTATTCTTTTTGCAAAACGAATGAGTGAGGTCTTTAAGGTTCACCACGTTTTGCCAGACATAAATAAAAAAGGTGGCAAAATAAGCCCTAATGCTGTAACCGACTCACACTATTGCCCACAAATTAGTATGTTTGATGTAGAAGGATCTCTTTTCTTTGGGGCAGCTGAAACATTCGTCTATTATGTATTAGACTCGATACATTTACATCCTAAGGTTGTTATTTTGAAAATGAATAAACTCATTCATTTAGATACGACAGGTGAAAACAACTTAAAAAGTATTATTTCACAGCTGAAAAAAAATGACTGCCAAGTTTTAATAGCTGGATTGCATGGTCAGCCATTAGAAATTGTTAAATTAACAGGACTTTATAACGAGATTGGTAAACAGCACTTCTTCCATGATACAAACAAAGCAATCCATTATGGAATTTCACTGATTTCCAATGAAACTTGTCATAATTGTAGACATTTCGCTTTTAAAGAATGTAAAAAACTTTCTTGTGTTACTATTAAATCAGAACAATCAGCAGGAAAAATAATGGAGGATCAAAATGAATACGGAGATGCAGCAATTTAAAGCCGATTTCTTTAAAGCCTTATCACATCCCCTACGCATTCGCATTCTAGAATTGCTATCAGAAGGAGAAAAAAATGTGAATGAGCTTCAAAATCTATTAGGTATTGAAGGTTCCTCAGTTTCTCAACAGCTAATGATTTTACGTGGAAAAAATATTGTCACAGGAAAAAAAGAAGGTAACAAGGTCGTTTACTCATTGAGAGATCCATTAATCATCGATCTTCTAAATGTTGCCAAGAAGATATTTAATAATCATCTAATCGATACAATTAACCTATTAGATTCTGTTAGAGAATCATAAGTATGCTTCTAATTTGAGAAAAGGCATGTGATCCGTAAAAAACTCTTACGGTCAGCATGCCTTTTTCTTATTTATATACAGAAGCTGGTACGTTAATTTGTGGAATCCCTGTTGCATATGGTGCAATATCATATAATTGGTATAGCAGTTTAATCCCATTATCTGTATAAACATATTGAGTATTATTATTTACAACAACATCGCTTAACTTTGTTACTGAATAACCAGCTTTATTCTTTAAGTTTTTATACACATAATTGCGAATATTTGAATATTTACTATTAGCTTTAACTACATTATTTAAAGAAATTAAATTTCCCGTTTTCAAGTTAAAGTTAAAAGTTTTAACAGTTGTAAATGGAAGTGAATCTCCTTCCATCTCATACGAATAAAATTCGATACTTAATATATTATTTTTGTTGTAGCTCACTTTATAGGTTGTGTTATATAAGTAGATAGGTTCATATCCATATTGATTAAGAATATGCTTTTGATTTTCTAAGCCCTTTTGTAATACTTTATTTGCAATCAATACTTCGTTTTTCATTGTGCTATTAATTTTGTCTTGAGCAGATTTTGTTTGTAGACCCGAGATCTGTGGATATTCCAATCCGCTTGTATAAACGCTTTTATTAACAGCCATTTTAGGAGTGGTTGAAGTAGTAAAACTTAAGTATTGCGTTGCTACATAAGCTTTTTTATTATTAAATATTATTTGTGACCAACCACCTGCCATTTTTGCTAAAACGTTAACTTGAGTGCCTTTCTTCAAAGAACCTACTATTTTTCCTGAAGGACTAGCAGCACTTCTAACATTCAATGGATTCGCTGTTACCGTAGCTTTCATGCTTGTCGACGGCTTAGTTGCCGGCTTAGAAAAACTCAAATACTGAGTTGCGACATAAGCTTTTTTATTTTTGAAAATGATTTGTGACCAACCATTTTTCGTATTCGTAACCACTTGTATTTTCGTACCTTTTGCTAATGATCCAACTACTTTTGAAGTGGTACTTGCTTCACTTCTAACATTTAATGGATTCGCTGTTACGGTCGCTGTCGATGTTGTTGCCGCATTCACTGACTGCTTCATATCCACACTCAAGAATACTAATGATAGAGCAAGGAAAGCTACAATACTTAATCGAAATGCCTTTTTCATTATTTTTCCTCCATAGTAATATTTTCTAGTAAACTATATTTCATTTTCGAAACGTTTACAATATCAATTCTGATAGAAAGAAAAAAATTGAACTATACTACTATATTAACAGTATGGCCTATATGGAACCTTAGTACTAAAAACAAACAGATGCGGAAAAATCCACATCTGTTTGAACCATTATTCATTTAGTTTAGAATGCTTACGGGAATAACTAAAGTAGATTACAAATCCAATAGCTAGCCAAATGATAAAACGAATCCATGTTCCTTGTGGTAATTGAAGCATTAAGAAACCACAAAACAATATTGCTAGAATTGGAATAACTGGGACCCATGGACACTTAAAAGCTCTCTTCAAATTAGGCTTTGTTTTTCTCATAACAATAACTGCAACAGAAATGAGAACAAAAGCAGAGAGCGTCCCGATATTTACTAACTCAGCAAGATTATCTAACGATATAAATCCTCCAAGAAAAGCCGCCAATATTCCAAATATCCATGTACCAACATATGGAGTTTGGTGTTTTTTATGTACTTTAGAAAAGGCTTTTGGAATCAAGCCATCACGAGACATAGAATACATAATTCTTGTTTGTCCATATAACAGAACAAGCATTACAGTTGTCATACCTAATACCGCACCAACAGAAATAATTCCTGCAATCCAATTTTGGTCAGCCATTTGTAGAACGAGTGCTACAGGACGATCGATAGCTTGTTCAAATTGTGGGAATGGTACAACTCCAGCCATTACCAAAGTAACTACTACATACAAAACTCCACAAATCGCTAAGGCACTAATTATTCCTCGTGGTATATCTTTACCTGGATTTTTTGTTTCTTCTGCAGCTGATGCAACGGCATCAAATCCCACAAAGGCAAAAAAGACTAGAGCAGCAGCCTGAAATACTCCCTCAAATCCAAATGGTAAAAAAGGCACCCAGTTTTCTGGTTTAACGTAGAACATAGATACAATTACAAACAAAAGTACGATAGACACTTTCAAAATAACCAATATGTTATTCACACGTTTTGACTCTTTTATCCCCATAGATAGTAAAAAAGTAATAGCTAGTACAATTAAAACAGCGGGTAAATTAAAATAAGTGGTTGTTCCTTCAATTGTTCCAGGAGCAGCTGTTAGCTCTATAGGCAACTGAAGACCAATTCCACTTAAAAACGATTGAAAATATCCAGACCAACCTACAGAAACAGCACTAACTGCTAATAAATACTCTAATATTAAATCCCATCCAATAATCCAGGCAAACAATTCACCAAGTGTAGCATAAGTATACGTATACACTGAACCTGATATCGGTACTGTTGAAGCAAATTCTGCATACGATAGTGCAGAGAATAAACAAGCCAACGCTGCGATGACAAATGAGATTGATAATCCTGGGCCAGCCATTAATGCCCCTTTGCCAGTTAATACAAAAATTCCTGTACCTATAACCGCTCCAATCCCTAAAAATGTTAAATCCCAACTTCCTAGCTCACGTTTTAATGAACTATTACTTGAAGCGGATTGTAACATGCTTTCAATAGATTTTGTTCTAAATAAACTCCCCTTCAAAATAAACTCCTCCTTGATGTACCTTCACCGATGAATGACTGGAATATTCTGAATAATCAAACATAAATTAAAGTTCAGATATCTATTTTAAAAAAATTTTATCAACTAGTCAATTATTTCTTTCTTTAAAGATTTTCTTATAACAAATCATTATAAACCAAAAGTTTAATTTTATCTCTTAACAAATAGAAACAACATGTTTTATTTTATCAATATAAAAACCGCTTTACATATTCATCTTTTAACTAGTAATGATTTTTAAGTACTCCTCACTCACCTTCATATATAATTGAGTGATATCTTTCGTACGACAAGTATCATTTTTTATTAACCTTGTTATAAGAGGATGAATCTTTTGTTTAAATTCTTTTGACATATTTTTCTGTAAATCCGCATCAAATTGATTTTTTGTTACAATATAATCAATACAAATGAGCATTGCCTTTAATTCTTCTTCTGTTAACTTCATTTACTCAACCTCAATTCTATTTAAATCCATTAAAAAGATACCTTAATTAATATTTATTAAAGTCAGCCTATGAAATATTACTAAAATGAAATTCTATATTGATCTTTTAAGAGAAATATAGCAAACAAAAA